>NZ_JBNGGE010000036.1:0-87046 GCF_049975785.1 Streptomyces sp. WG7 | reverse complement strand
CCAGGACCGCGACCTGTACTTCCGAGAGCACACCGACCGGCTCGGCATCGGCTCCTACGCCCACCGCCCGCTGCCCGCGACACCGGAGGCCGACACCCCCGGGGGTGAGGCGGGTGGGTACTTGACGCTCGTCGTCCGGATCTCTAGTGTCCCAGGACAACAGACATCAGACGTCTTCTCTCCTGGTCTTTCGGGAGTCGGACCGGCCGTTTCCCTTCCGCACTTCCGCACTTCCGTACTTCCGTACTTCCGTACTTCCGTACTTCCGTACTTCCGTGATTTCGCGCTGCGCCGCGCGCACGCCTCAGACACCGGGGCCCCTTCATGCCACTGACGGACCTCCCGCTCGCCCAGTGCCTCGCACTGCGGCCCGACCTCGACGAGCCCGCCGACCTCGACGCCTTCTGGGACCAGACCCTGAGCGAGGCACGGACGCACGCGACGCCCCCCGTCTTCACGCCCGTGGAGACGGGCCTGACCCAGGTGACGACCTACGACGCGACCGTGCCCGGATTCGCCGGCGAGCCCGTGCGCGGCTGGCTCCACCTGCCCGCCGGGGCGAGCGGCCCGCTGGGCTGCGTGGTGGAGTACCTCGGCTACGGACGCGGGCGCGGCCTGCCGCACGAACAGGTCCTGTGGGCCAACGCCGGTTACGCGCACTTCATCATGGACACGCGCGGCCAGGGCTGGTCCACCGCGGGAGGGGACACCCCCGACACCGCCGCCCTCAACGGCACCGTCCCCGGCTTCCTGACCCGAGGTGTGGAGAGCCCCCACGACCACTACTACCGGCGGGTGTTCACGGACGCCGTGCGCTGCGTCGACGCCGTCCGCGCGCACCCGGCCGTCGATCCGGACCGGGTCGCCGTCACCGGCGTCAGCCAGGGCGGCGGCATCGCCCTCGCGGTGGCCGGGCTGGTGCCGGGCCTGGCGGGCGTGCTGCCCGACGTCCCGTTCCTGTGCGACATCCGGCGCGCGGCGAGCATCACCGGACTGCCGCCCTACACCGAGGTCGCCGAGTACCTGCGCCTGCACCGCGACCGCACCGAGACCGTGTTCACCACCCTGTCCTACGTCGACGCGGCCCTGCTGGCCGCCCGCGCCACCGCCCCGGCCCTCTTCTCCATCGCCATGATGGACGAGGTCTGCCCGCCCTCGACGTGCTTCGCCGCCTACCACCGCTACGGCGGCCCCAAGGACCTGCGCGTCTACGAGTTCAACGGCCACGAGGGCGGCGGCGGCCACCACCGGCGCGCACAACTCGCCCGGCTGCGGGAACTGCTCGCCCCGCCCGGCGCCCCCACCGGTCTCTCCGCCCTGCACGACCCCCAACTCGCCTGACCCCTCACCCGAGAAGAGGCCTGTTCATGCAGCGAAGAGTCTCCCTGGCCATCGGCACCGCCTCCCTGGCCGTCCTCGTGGCCACCGTCCCCCTCGCGCACGGCGCGCCCGAGGCACCGCCCGCCGCCACCGCCGGCACCCTCACCTCGCAGGACATCGCCACCGCCGGCACCGGCTCCCCCCACTACCGCATCCCCGCCCTGACCCGCACCACCGAGGGCACGCTGATCGCCGCCTACGACGCCCGGCCCACCCTGGGCGACCTGCCGGGCAACATCGGCGTCGTCGTGCGCCGCAGCACCGACGGCGGCTCCACCTGGCAGGCACAGCGGGTGGTGCGCAAGGAGGCCGCCCCCAAGGGCTACGGCGACCCCAGCCTCCTGGTCGACCGGGAGACCGGACGGATCTTCGTCTTCTACGCCGCCTCCGTGAACCAGGGCTTCTTCGGTTCGGCGACCGGCAACGACGAGAGCGACCCGAACGTCCTCCAGGCCGACTACAGCTACTCCGACGACGACGGCCTGACCTGGAAGCACGAGCGGATCACCGCCGACATCAAGAACCCCGCCTGGGCCGGCATGTTCGCGGCCTCCGGCGAGGGGATCCAGCTGCGGCACGGCACCTATAAGGGCCGCCTGATCCAGCAGTACGCCATCCGCCACAACGGCGCCAACTACGCGGTCAGCGCCTACAGCGACGATCACGGCGCCACCTGGAAGACGGGCACCCCGGTGGGGCCCGGCGGCGACGAGAACAAGACCGTCGAGCTGTCCGACGGCCGCGTCATGCTCAACAACCGCTCCAAGCCGTACCGCACGGTCGCGTACTCCACCGACGGCGGCGTCACCTACACCCCCTTCCAGCAGGACAGGGAACTGCCCGACCCCGCGAACAACGGCTCCGTCGCCCGCTTCGCACCGGACGTGCCCGCCTCCCACCCGCGGTCCTCCTGGCTGCTGTTCAGCAACACCGCCACCACCGGCAGCCGCAGCAACCTCACCGTCCGCCTCTCCTGCGACAACGGGCGGAACTGGCCGGTGCGCAGGACCGTCGAGGCCGGCTCGGCCGCCTACTCCACGCTCACCCCGCTCAGCGACGGCACCGGCGCCAACCCCCGGATGGGCCTGCTGTGGGAGCGCGACGACTACCGGCACATCACCTACTCGTCCTTCGACCTCAAGTGGCTCGGCGGCGTCTGCGCACCCGTCACCGTGACCCCGCCCGCGTCCCTGCCCGCCGGGAGGACCACCGACGTCACGGTCCGCGTCGTCAGCCAGAACGACGTGCGGCTCCCCGCCGGCACGGTCTCCCTGGAGCTGCCGCAGGGCTGGAGCGCCCCCGCCGTCACCATGCCCGCGCTCGACCCGGGCCAGGGCGCCAACGTCAAGATCCCCGTCACCGTCCCCGCGAACGCCACCGCGGGCGGCGTGGCGGCCACCGCGACCTACCAGGTCCGCGGCTCCCAGCACTCCTACGGCGACGCGACGCTCACCGTCACCGCGCCGTAGACCGGCCGGGGCCGCCCGCACACCCGCCCTTCGACGCGGTGCGCGGGCGGCCCGTTCCACCCCGTACCACCACTCGCACAGCCCAGGAGACACCATGTCCTCGTCCCAGCCCCTGAGCGGCGTCGTGCCGCCCGTCTGCACTCCTCTGGATGCGTCGGGCGAGGTCGACACCGCATCGCTCGCCCGGCTCGTCGAGCACCTCGTCGGCGGGGGAGCGCACGGGCTGTTCGCCCTCGGCTCCAGCAGCGAGGTCGCCTTCCTCACCGACCGGCAGCGGGCGGTGGCCCTGGAGACGGTCGTCGAGGCGGCGGCGGGCCGGGTGCCCGTGCTCGCCGGCGTCATCGACATGACCACCCCCCGAGTGCTCGCCCACGCTCGGGCCGCCCGGCAGACGGGCGCCGACGCCCTGGTGGCGACCGCTCCCTTCTACGCCCGCACCCACCCGCGCGAGATCGCCGGCCACTTCCGCGCCGTCCGGTCCGGCGTCGACCTGCCCCTGTACGCCTACGACCTGCCCGTCTCGGTACACAGCAAGCTCTCCACGGCCCTGGTGCGCGACCTCGCCGTGGACGGCACCCTCGCCGGTCTCAAGGACAGCAGCGGCGACGAGGGAGGACTGCGCCGCCTGATCGTCGAACTCGGCGGACGCCACGGCCGGAAGGACGGCCCGGCACCCTCGTTCAGCATCCTCACCGGCTCCGAACTCACCGTGGACGCCGCCCTGCTGGCCGGCGCCGACGGCGTCGTCCCCGGCCTCGGCAACGTGGACCCCGCCGGCTACGTGCGCCTCTACGACGCCGTGCGCGGCGGCGACCTGGACGGCGCGGTCAGGGAACAGGAGCGGCTCGTCGAGCTGTTCGGCCTCGTCGACGCGGGCTCCGAGGACGAGATGGGCCGCAACTCCTCCGCCATCGGCGCCTTCAAGCACGCCCTGCGGCTGCTCGGGGTGTTCACGCACGGCACCACCGCCGCCCCGCAGATCCAGCTGGGCGAGGCCTCGGTCGCCCACGTCGAGCGGCACCTGCGCGGCGCCGGGCTGCTCCCGGTCCGATGAGCGGACGGCACTTCGACGCGCCGGTGATCGGCCTCGACCTGGGCGGCACGAAGATCGCCGCCGCCCTGGTCGGGGCCGACGGCACGGTCCTGGCCCGGCACACCCTGCCCACCCCGGCGACAGAGGGCGCCCAGGCGGTGCTGGACGCCCTGGCCGTGGGGGCCCGCGCGGTGTGGGCGCCGGGGGCCGCCGCGATCGGCGTCGCCGCGGCCGGCGTCATCGACCCCGCCACCGGCACCGTCACCAGCGCCACCGACACGATCCGCGGCTGGGCCGGCACCGCCCTGGCCGTCGGCCTCGCGACCCGTACGGGGCTCCCCGTGGCCTGCGACAACGACGTACGCGCCGCCGCCGCGACGGAACTCGCCGCCCTCGGCGACGACGGCATCCTGATCTACGCCGCCGTCGGCACCGGCGTCGGAGGAGCCGTCGCCGCGTCGGGACGCGTGCTGCACGGCGCCGCCGGAATCGCCGGGCACCTCGGACACCTGCCGAGCCCCGAGGCGGACGGCCTGCCCTGCACCTGCGGGGCGACCGGCCACCTGGAGGCGATCGCGGCCGGACCCGCCATCACCGCCCACTACGCGCGGCGCGGCGGTCAGCGGGCCAACCGCCTCCAGACCGTCGCCGAACGCGCCGCCCACGGCGACCCGCACGCCACGGAGGCCATCACGCTCGGTGCCCGCGCGATGGGCCGTGCTCTGGGCGGCCTCGCCAACGCGCTCGGCCCGCACCGCGTGGTCGTCGCCGGCGGCGTGCCCCGCGTCGGCGACCTGTACCGGGACGCCCTGTGTGCGGCGTTCACCGCTGAACTCATGCCCCCGCTGCGCGCGTTGCGCCCGGCGCCGCCGCACGGCGGAGCCGACGCCGCCGTCCTCGGGGCGGCCGCGCTGCCCCGGACCCTGCCCCTGCACCGCCCTCAGACCACGGGAGTTGCCCCATGACCCCGGCCCAGCCCCTGGCCGAATCCCTGGCCGGCCGCCTGATCGTCTCCTGCCAGGCCCCGCCCGGGGACCCGATGCGCCACACCGGCACCCTGGTCCGCATGACCCTCGCGGCACGCGACGGGGGTGCGGCGGCCGTGCGGGTCAACGACCCGGAGGTCGTCGCCGCCACGGTCGCGGCCGTCGGCCTCCCGGTGATCGGCCTGTGGAAGGACGGCGACAGCGGCGTCTTCATCACCCCGACCGTGCGCCACGCGCTCGCCCTCGTGGAGGCGGGTGCCGCGGTCGTCGCGGCCGACGCCACCGCCCGGCCGCGCCCCGACGGCAGTACGTTCGCGGAACTCGTGGAGGCCGTCCACGCGGCGGGCGCCCTGGTCATGGCCGACGTCTCGACTCTCGCCGAGGGCCGGACGGCGGCCGCCCAGGGGGCCGACTTCGTCGGCACCACCCTGTCCGGCTATGTGCCGGGCTCCCCGGTCCAGACGGCGCCGGACCTGGCCCTCGTGACCGACCTCGCCGGGGCGATCGGCACCCCGGTGATCGCCGAGGGCCGGATCGCCACGCCGGAGCAGGCCGCGCAGGCCCTCGCGGCGGGCGCGCACAGCGTCGTCGTCGGCACCGCCATCACCGCGCCGACCGCGCTGACCCGGCTGTTCGCGCAGCACATGGCGTCCTGAACCAGCACGCGTGAGGGGCGGGGGGAGACAACCCACCGCCCCTCACGCGCTGTCGCGATCAGACCGCCGGGGCCGGGTACGTCGGGTACTCCACCCCGGAGACGTGCTGCACGACGCGCACGACCTGGCAGGAGTAGCCGAACTCGTTGTCGTACCAGAGGTAGAGGATCGCGTTGTCACCCTCGACCTTCAGCGCGCCGGCGTCGACGATCGAGGCGTGGCGCGAGCCGATGAAGTCGCTGGAGACCGCGTCGGGGGCGCTGATGAAGTCGATCTGGCGCTTCAGCGGCGAGGTCAGCGACACGCCGCGCAGGTGGTCGAGGACCTCCTCGCGGGTGGCCTCGCGGGCCAGTTGGAGGTTGAGGATCGCGATCGACACGTCCGGTACGGGCACGCGGATCGAGCTGCCGGTGATCTTCGCCTTGAGCCCCGGGAGGGCCTTGGCGACGGCGGAGGCGGCACCCGTCTCGGTGATGACCATGTTCAGCGGCGCGGACCGGCCGCGACGATCCGACTTGTGGTAATTGTCCAGCAGGTTCTGGTCGTTGGTGAACGAGTGGACCGTCTCCACGTGGCCGCGCAGCACGCCGTACTCGTCGGCCATCGCCTTCAGCGGCGGGACGATCGCGTTGGTGGTGCAGGACGCGCAGGACAGGATCTGCTCGTCCGGCTTGATGGTGTCGTGGTTGACGCCGTGGACGATGTTGGGGACGTCGCCCTTGCCCGGCGCGGTCAGGACGACCTTGTCGATGCCGGGCCGCAGGTGCTTCGACAGGCCCTCGCGGTCGCGCCACTTGCCGGTGTTGTCGATGAGGATGGCGTTCTTGATGCCGTACGCCGTGTAGTCGACCTGCGTCGGGTCGTCGGCGTGGATCACCTTGATGACGTTGCCGTTGGCGAGGATCGTGCTGTTGGCCTCGTCGACGGTGATCGTGCCCTGGAACTGGCCGTGCACGGAGTCGCGGCGCAGCAGCGAGGCGCGCTTGACGAGATCCTGATCGCCACCGCCCCGGACGACGATGGCGCGCAGCCGCAGGCCGTTGCCCGAGCCGGCCTTCTCGATGAGCAGGCGGGCGACGAGCCGGCCGATGCGGCCGAAGCCGTACAGGACGACGTCGCGGCCCTCGCGGCGGTCGGTCTTGTTGTCGCCGGTGGCTCCGGCGACGGCCTCCGCGGTGAACTCCTCCACCGTCAGCCCGCGGTCGTCGGCCTTGTAGGTCGCGGCGAGCATGCCGATGTCGATCTGCGAGGGACCGAGGTCGAGCGTGGTGAGGGCCCGCAGGAAGGGCATCGTCTCGGTGACCGACAGTTCCGCACCGGCGATCTGGCGGGCGAAGCGGTGGGTCTTGAGGATGCTGACCACCGACTTGTTCACCAGGGAACGGCTGTGCAGCAGGATGGTCACGTCCTGCTCCCGGTGCAGCTTCCCGATCATCGGGATCATCGATTCCGCGGTCTCTTCGCGGTGCTTCCAGTTGGTGAACGAGTCGTCGTTGACAGTCACGTCTCTATCTTTCGAGCTAGGCGGCGCTCATATGCTAACCCGACCGCACTTCTGATCGATCAAGTGGGCCCCCTCCTGATCAGATGAGTGCCAGGAGGTCCTGGTCGGACGAGTGCCAGTAGGGCTGGTGCCATGCACTCGACCCGGGTCTCCCGGCACGTGAACGCCCCGCGTTCCGCCGTGTACCGCGCGTTGCTGGACGCGGACGCCGTCGCGGCATGGCGGGTTCCGGGCGGCATGACCGCGCTGGTGCACATGTTCGACGCGCGAGAGGTGGCGCCTTCCGCGTCTCGCTCACCTGTGAGGCGCCGACGGCCGCCGGCAGGTCCGGCGCGCACACCGACACCTGCCACGGGCGTTTCGCGCGGCTCGTGCCCGGCCGACAGGTGGTGGAGGTGCTCGAGTTCGAGTCGGCCGACCCCGCCTTCCGGGGCACGAGGACGATGACCACCACGCTCACCGAAGCGGGCGGTGGCACGGAGGCCGTCGTCGCCCACGACGGGCTTCCCGACGCGGTGCCCGCCGCGGGCGACGAGACGGGCGCGCGCATGGCCCTGGCCGAACCGGCCGCGCTGGTGGAGGCCGCCGAGCGCCCGGAACGAGGCGCCGTCGAGCCCCCGGGGCTCAGCGCGTCCCGCTCCAGGAGTGGGCGACGTCCACCACGAGGCGGCCGTCCAGCGCCAGCACCCGGAAGGGCAGCCGGGTGCGGACGCCGAGCCCGATCTGTGTCTCGCCCTCGAAGCTGCCGGCGAAGCGGGTGTCCCTGAAGGTGCGGTAGCCGGTGAGGTCCACATCCGGCAGGGGCCGGTCCGCCCGGCCGGGATACGTGGCGGCACCGGTCTCGGGGCGGTAGCCGGGTGCGGCGACCCTGACCTCCAGGACGGCTCCGCCGTCCACCGCGATCGGGCGGCCCGAGCCGTCCTGGTGAAGCCGGTCGACGTACCGGACGACGTAACCGATGCGGTCGGCGCTCGCACCGGGTACGTCGACGACCATCCGGTCGAAGCACGCGTGGCGCGCCGTCCTGACGTCCTTCACCGGGGCCGTCGTCCCCGCGGCCCGGGTCTTGGCGAGGCTGCCCCAGCCCGTGGGGCATGCCGTGGTGTGCGCGGTGTCGCGTACGGTGCTCCGCGCGTCGGTGCCCGGGGCCGCGTCGGCCGCGACCGTGGCCGTCCCCAGGACGGCGCCCGCGAGTACGACCGTCACCCATGCTGTTCTGCTTCGTCGCATTGTGTCCCCCGGTGTATGCAAGTTCCGGTATGGGTGAGACGAGCCGAATGGCCGAAAGGTTGCGGGTGCGTTGGGGGTGCACTGGGTGTTTCGGGTGTGTTTCGGGCGCGCTTCGGGGGTGCCGAGGGGGCGCACGCGACGGCGTGCGCCGACCGAGGACCCGGTCGACGCAGGGCGAGGACGCCGGGAGCGTGCCGGACGCCGGGCCTGCGCCGGGTCGGGTCCTGGCTTCCGCGTTGTCAGCGGTCCCGGTCCAGTTCCTCCTCCACGGGCGGCTTCGGCACCTCGCGCAGATGCTGCGACTGGCCCGGTTTGCCGCCCGCGCGGGCCTGTTCGGCGCGCTGCGCGGGAGAGGTGCCGAGGTCGGAGGCGGGGTCCACGCGCACCGACCGGGCCACCTCCTCGCGGTTGGCGTAGCTCTCGGGCGGGATGCCGCGCAGCGCGGCGACGGCGTCCTGCGAGGCGCCCGCCTCACGCGCCGCCCGGATCAGGTCGTCCTTGCCCGCGGGGAAGTCGACGTCCTTGATGGCGTCGACCACTTCTCGGGCGCTGGTGGTGTGGGACATGAGCACTTCTCCCGGTCGGTGCCTGGACTCCCGGAACCCCCGGGAACCCTCGGAGGCCTTCCGGGTAACCGCACGAGCCCCAGTACTCACATCCCCGGCACACCTCGCGGCTCTCCGGCGTACCCCGGGGTTCTCGACTCCGGCGTACCCCGGGGTTCTCGAGCTTCCCGCCGAACCCGGCCGAACGTGATCGTGCCGGCACCGGGTGTGGGAACAGGATTGCGCCCTGGACGATCGGGTACGCGAGGCTGGACCGCCCCGTACCGATCATCGGGGCGGGCCCCATCACCGCCGCTATCAGGGATCAGTCATGGAAACACCCGCGAACGACAACTCCGTCTCGCCCGCCCGGCGCGCGCTGGACACACTCGCCGAGAACACCGAGGACACGGCGGCGCTCGACACACTCGCGAGCAGCGACGTCCTCATCCCGGTGCCCGACGACGCCAACGAGCAGGACGCCGCGGACCCCGGGATGCTGGCACTGCCGGTCCTGGAACAGCAGGGCGGCCGTCAGGTGGTGCCGGTGTTCACCTCGGAGCTGGAGATGGCCGACCTGCTGCCGTACGTCTCCCGCTACCGCATGGTGCCGCTGGGTGCCCTTGCCGCGCAGTGGCCGGCCGACGACCTGTCGCTGTCCATCGACGCCGGCTCGGAGCACCGCCTCACGCTCACGTCGGACGGAGTCCGTACCCTGCTGGCCCGTCCCTAGGGGCGCTCGCCGTCGCCGAGCATGCGGGCCAGTACGGCCCGCTGCAACGGCAGCACCTCGGTGTGCAGGTCGCGGCCCCTGCGGGTCAGCGCCACGTACACACCGCGCCGGTCCTCCGCGCACATCGTGCGCTCCACCAGCCCGTCCTTCTCCAGCCGGGCGATGAGCCGGGACAGGGCGCTCTGGCTCAGGTGGACCCGGCCGACCAGGTTCTGCACCCGGCACTGGGCGCCCTCGCCCGGCCCCTCGGTCACGAGGAGGTCGAGCACCTCGAAGTCGCTCGCGCCGAGACCGTGCGGGTGCAGCGCACGGTCGATCTCGCACATGGTGCGCGCGTGCACCGAGAGGATCTCACGCCACCGTTCCTCGAGCCGCGCACCGGCCGTCTTGACTGCCATACCAGCACGGTAACACCGGGAGCACTGTTCATTGACTGTGCAACTAGTGTGCGCGCAAGGAACACGCTCCGGTCAGACCCGAGGAAACGCTCCGGTCAGACCGGGGAAACGCCCCACCCCGGCCCGAGGGAATGCGGGAAATGCCCCGGGCAGGCCACGAGCAAACTACCCGGGCAGGCCCGAGGAAACGACCCGGGCAGGCCCGAGGAAACGACCCGGGCAGGCCCGAGGACACCCCCACGGGACACACCGAGGAAACACGGCTCACGCCGAGTCCCGTTTCACCAGCTCGGTCGGCAGGATCACCGCCGCCGGGTCCTCCCCGCCGATCTGGGCCAGCAGCACCCGGACCATCTCGGCGCTGATCCGGTCCCAGGGCTGCCGGATGGTGGTCAGCTCGGGACTGGCGGCGACGGCCGCGGGGGAGTCGTCGAAACCACCCACCGCCACGTCCTGGGGCACTCGCCGCCCCGCCCGTTGCAGTGCTGCCAGTACCCCCTGCGCCATCAGGTCGGACGCCACGAACACGGCGTCCATGTCGGGGGCCCGCGCCAGCAGCCGCTCCGCCCCGGCCTCGCCGCTCGCCCGGCTGTAGTCGCCCGAGACGACGAGCCGTTCGTCGATCGCGATGCCGGCCTCGCCGAGCACCTCCCTGTAGCCGGCCAGGCGCTCCACACCGCCCGGGGTGTCGAGCGGGCCGGTGACCACACCCACCCGCCGCCGTCCCAGCGACAGCAGATGGCGGACCATGTCGCGGGCGCCGTCCCGGTCGTCGGCGGCCACGTAACTCACCTTCGAGCCCAGCCCGATCGGCTTGCCGCACGCCACCAGGGGCACCCCCGCCGCGCGCAGTTCCTCGGCGACCGGGTCCCCGGAGTGGCTGGACACCAGCAGCACCCCGTCGACGTGCCCCGCCGTGATGTACCGCGTGATGCGCCGCCGTTCGTCCTGGGTCCCGGCGAGCATCAGCAGCAGCGGGACGTCGTGCGCGGCCAGCGCCTGGGTGCAGCCGCGCAGCAGGACGTTGAAGTTGGGGTCCTCGAAGAACCGCTCCTGCGGCTCGGTGAGCAGGAAGCCCACCGAGTCCGACCGTCCGGTGATCAGCGACCGGGCGTGCCGGTTGACGACGTAACCCGTCTTGCGGATGGCCGCGTTGACGGCTTCCTGCGCGGCCGGACTGACGTAGTGCCCGCCGTTGAGCACCCGTGACACCGTGCCCCGCGACACTCCCGCCTCGCGCGCCACGTCGTGGATCGTGGGCGGTCGGCGCCGGCCCCCCGTATTGCTCATGGTCACGACTTTACGGCCCCGGAGAGCAGGTCGAGGCTCCAGAAGCGCTGGACGACCAGGAAGAGGACGACCAGCGGAAGCACCGCGAGGAACGCACCGGTGATCACCAGCGTGTAGAGCGCCGGCGTGTTCGCGCCCTGCTCCAGCAGCGTGTGCAGACCGAGCGTGATCGGGAACTTCTCGTCGTCGCTGAGCATGATGTACGGCAGCAGGAAGTTGTTCCACACGGCCACGAACTGGAACAGGAACACCGTCACGAGGCCCGGCACCATCATCGGCAGCGCGACCCGGGTGAAGATGCGCCACTCGCTCGCCCCGTCCATCCGCCCGGCCTCCACCACGTCGGCGGGTACGGCCGCCGCCGCGTAGATCCGCGCCAGGTAGACGCCGTAGGGGGAGAGGATCTGGGGGAGCAGTACGGACAGGTACGAGTCCGTCAGGTCCGCCTCGGCCAGCAGCAGGTACTGGGGGACGGCGAGGATCACCGGGGGCATCAGCACGCCCGCCAGCAGTACGTTGAACACGGTCTCCCGGCCGCGGAAGCGGTAGGTCGCCAGCGCGTAGCCGCTGACCGCCGACACGGCCGTGGACAGCAGGGCGCCGAGACCGGCGTAGAGGGCCGAGTTGGCCATCCACTGCCAGTAGACGCCGTCGCGGTAGGCGCTGAGGTCGCCCAGGTTGTCGGCGAAGCCCGTGCCCGGCAGGAAGGTGAAGGTGGAGAACAGTTCGCTGCCCGACTTGGTGGCCGCGATCACCACCCAGGCCACCGGCAGCAGGCAGTAGACGGCGCCGAGCAGCAGCGTGAGCGTCGGGACCAGCGCGATCCGGCGGCGCGGCGGGGGCCCCTGGGCGGTGCCGGGCGTGGTGCCCGCCGCCGGCTGTGCCTTGCGGACGGCGAGGGAACTCATCGTGCTGCCTCCTGCTTGTTGCGGCGGTTGGCGGCCCGCAGGAACCCGAAGGACAGCGCCAGGGTGACGAGCGCGATGATCGCCGCCTGGGCCGCGGCCGCGTGGATGTCGCCGTTGCCGAAGGCGTCCTGGTACACCTTCATCAGCGGACTCCAGGTCGTGGACACGGAGTTGGTGAGCGGTTTGAGGGTGGTCGGCTCGCTGAACACCTGGAGCGTGGCGATGATCGAGAAGAAGAACGTCAGCACCAGCGACGGCGCCACCATCGGGATCTTGATGCGCAGCGCGATCTGCGACGGGGAGGCGCCGTCCAGCTTCGCCGCCTCGTACACCTCGGCCGGAATGGACTGCAGCGAGGTGTAGATGACGATCATGTTGAAGCCGGTGCCGCCCCAGATCGCGATGTTCGACAGGGCGAGGTAGAGCGGACCGCCGTCCAGCAGGTCCGGCTGCGGCAGACCGAGCCGGTCGAGCACGAAGTAGAAGGGACTGACGTCCGGCAGGTACAGGAACCCCCACAGCAGCGCCGCCACCACGCCGGGAATGGCGTACGGCAGGAAGATCGCGAGCCGGGTGACCGGGGTGAACCGCACCTTCTCGGAGTCGAGCATCAGGGCGAACAGCAGGGCCAGGCCCAGCATCACGGGCACGACGAGGCAGCCGTAGCCGAGCACGCGCAGGGCTCCGTCCAGCAGCTCGCTGTCGCCGAGGGCGTCGGTGTAGTTCTGGAAGCCGGCCCACACCTCCTGCCGCGCACCGGCGCCGAGGCCGAGCCCGGACACCTCCACTTTGCGGAAGCTGAGATAGACCGCGTAGCCGATGGGCAGCGCGAAGAACAGCAGGAACAGGGCGATCGCGGGGACGAGGAAGAAGTAGGGGGCGCGGAGCGCTCCTTTGCGGGCGCTGGTGGGGGACGGGTGGGCGTTCGGGGCGCCCTTGACCCCGTGCGGCCCGCGGCGTGCCGTCGTGCTGGTCACCGGGCGACCTCGAAGCCCTGCTTCTTCAGGTCGGCGACCGTCTCCTCCTGCATGGTGTCGAGGGCGGCGGCGAAGTCCGACTTGTCCTTGGCGGCGGCGCCGAACGCGTCCTTGAAGGTGGTGTACGCGACGTTGACGTTGGGTCCCCAGGCGGAGGGCGCCGTCGTCTTCGCGATGTCGGCGGCCTTGGTGTAGAAGTCCGGCTGGTTGGAGAAGAACTCCGGCGGCTTGGTGAACGCGCCGCTGAGCTGGGCCGAGGTGGAGGCCGGGTAGATGCCGCCCTCCTTGGCCAGGGCGTTCAGCGCGCCGCGGTCGGTGTTCAGCCACTCGGCGAACTTCGCGGCGGCGTCCTTGTGCTTCGAGTCGGTGGTCACGCCGGTGGAGGAGCCGCCCCAGCTGCCGGTGCGGTTCCCGCCGTCCGGCCACTGCGGGAGCGGGGCCATGGCCCACTTGCCCTTGGTGTCGGGCGCGGCGGTGGTCAGCGTGCCGGGCGCCCACACGGCGCTGACCCAGGCGAGCTGCTTGCCCGTGTTGAGCGCCTTGTTCCAGGCCGGCGTGTACATCGGCTGGTTGTCGACGGCGCCCTCCTTGACGAGGCCGCCCCAGAACTCGGCGACCTTCTTCGTCGCCTCGTCGTTGACCCCGACCTTCCACTTCTCGCCCTCGGTCGACCACCACTTGGCGCCGGCCTGCTGGGCGAGGCCCGCGAAGAGGCCGGAGTCGTTGGCGGAGAAGGTGGTGAGGTCCTTGTCGGGAGCCGCCTTCTTCAGCTTGCGCGCGGTCTCGGCGAACTCGTCCCAGGTGGCCGGGACCTCGAGGCCGTACTTCTCGAACAGGTCCTCGCGGTAGTAGAACATCATCGGCCCGATGTCCTGCGGGACGGCGTAGACCGCGTCCGTGCCCAGTGTGGTCTGCTGCCACACGCCCTCCGCGAACTCGCCCTTCACGTCGCCGACCTCGCCCGAGATGTCGGCGAGCGCGTCGTTGCTGACGAGCGTGGGCAGTGCCTGGTACTCGGCCTGCACCAGGTCGGGCCCCTGGCCGGCCTTGTGCGCGGTGAGGATCTTGGTGACCAGCGTGTCGCCGGACGCCTGCTTCTTCACCGTGACGGTGATCTGCTGCTCCTTGCCCGGGCCCTTGTTCCACAGGTCGACGACCTTGTCCATGCCGGGCGTCCAGGTCCAGTACGTCAGCGAGACCGGACCCGACTGGGCGCCGCCGCCGTCGTCGGACGAGCCGCAGGCGGCGAGGGTGGTGGCGCCGAGTGCGACGGCGACGGCGGAAGTCACCAGGCGGCGGCGCTTCGTGTACGGCATGGAACTCTCCCCTGACCTGGGCCTCCGCCTGCTGCGGAGACCTGCCATGCTTCTGTGAGCGTTCACAGTAGAGAAACATCCCGGACACTTGTCAATGGTTGTTGCTGTGCGGTTATGTTGGGCTCGCACCGCTGGAGATGTGTGTGCACGTTCCCAATTGATCGATCACACGGGAGACCATCCATGCCGGAGACCACCCCCAGAGGCCTCACCGGGCTCGCCTTCGGCGGGGACTACAACCCCGAGCAGTGGCCCGAAGACGTCTGGCCCGAGGACGTCCGGCTGATGCGCGAGGCCGGCGTCACCATGGTGAGCGCCGGGATCTTCTCCTGGGCGCTGCTGGAGCCCGCACCGGGCACCTACGACTTCGGCTGGCTGGACCGACTGCTGGACCTGCTGCACGAGAACGGCATCCGCGTCGACCTCGGCACGCCCACCGTGGTCCCGCCCGCCTGGTTCTACCGTGCCCACCCGGAGGCGCTGCCCGTGACCGCCGAGGGCGTGCGGTACGAGTTCGGCTCCCGCGGCGCCATCTGCCACAGCAACGCCGACTACCGCGCCGCCGCCGCGAACATCACCACCAAACTCGCCGAGCGCTACGGCACCCACCCGGCGCTCGCGCTCTGGCACGTCCACAACGAGTACGGCGTCCCCGTCTCCGCCTGCTACTGCGACTCCTGCGCCGCGCACTTCCGACGCTGGCTGGAAAAGACCTACGGCACGGTCGACGCCGTCAACGAGGCCTGGGGCACCGCCTTCTGGGGCCAGCGCTACGCCGACCTCGGCCAGATCAACCCGCCGCGCCTGACACCGACGGTCGGCAACCCGGCCCAGGCGCTGGACTACAAGCGCTTCGCCGACGCCACCCTGCGCGAGAACTTCACGGCGGAGCGGGACATCCTGCACCGCCTCTCACCCGGCGTCCCCGTCACCACCAACTTCATGACCGCCCTCAGCCAGTGCGACTCCCTCGACTACTGGGCCTGGGGCCGCGAGGTCGACCTCGTCACCAACGACCACTACCTGATCACCGACGGCCGCCGCACCCACGTCAACCTCGCCATGGCCGCCGACCTCACCCGTTCCGTCGCGGGCGGCGCACCCTGGCTGCTGCTCGAACACTCCACCTCGGGCGTCAACTGGCAGCCCCGCAACCCCGCCAAGGCCCCCGGCCAGATGGCCCGCAACTCCCTGGCCCACGTGGCCCGCGGCTCCGAGGGCGCGATGTTCTTCCAGTGGCGGCAGTCGAGGCGCGGCGCCGAGAAGTTCCACTCGGCGATGCTGCCGCACGGCGGCACCGAGACGCGCGTGTGGCGGGAGGTGGTGGAACTCGGCGCCTCGATCGACTCGCTGGGCCCCGTCCGCGGCACCCGCACCGAGGCCGACGCGGCCATGGTCTGGGACTGGCACTCCTGGTGGGCGCAGAACCTCCAGTGGCGCCCCAGCGAGGACCACGACCCGCGCGAACGCGCCGACGCCTTCTACGAGGCGCTCTACGACCGCCACCTCACGGTCGACTTCGCCCACCCGGAAGCCGACTTGTCGGCCTATCCCCTGGTCGTCGTCCCGGCCCTGTACCTGACGACCGAGGCGGCCGGGAACAACCTCAGGCAGTACGTCGAGAGGGGCGGAACCCTCGTCGTCTCGTACTTCTCCGGCATCGTCGACGAACACGACGCCGTCCACGAGGGCGCGTACCCCGGTGCGCTCAGGGACGTGCTGGGCCTCACCGTCGAGGAGTTCTCGCCCCTGCTGGCCGGCGAACGGGTGCGGGTCACCGGCCCGGACGGTGCCGGGCTGAGCGCCGACGTGTGGACGGAGTTCGTCGTGCCGCGCGGCGCCGAGCCGGTGTGGACGTACGCCGACGGCCTGGCCGCGGGCCGGCCCGCCGTCACCCGGCACCGCCTCGGAGAGGGCACCGCCTGGTACGTCTCCACCCGCCTGGGCGCGGAAGGCCTGGACGCGGTCCTGGCCCGGGCGGCCGAGGACGCGCGCGTCACCCCGCGCGCCGACCTGCCCCGTGACGTCGAGGTCGTGCGCCGCACCGGCGAGTCGGGCACCTACCTGTTCGCGATCAACCACACCGCCTCGGACGCCGAGGTGCCGCTGGACGCACCCGGCACCGAACTGCTGACCGGGGAACGCGCCGCGGGCCGCCTTCCGGTCCCGGCCGGCGCCGTCCGGGTCGTACGGCTCGACGGCCGGCCGTAACTCATATCTCCTACGTCGAAGGGACGACGGACGACGATGTTCCACCCCAGACGCACCCTCAAGGCCCTGCTGCCGCCCCTCGTGGCCGGGCTCGCCCTCACCGCCCTGCCGGCCCAGAGCGCCCACGCGGCGAGCAGCCTCACCAACGGCGGCTTCGAGGCCGACGGCGGCGGAGCGGCCACGCCCACGGGCTGGTCGGAGTACGGCTCGACCGGCGCCTCGTACACCGAGGCGGGTGGCCGCGGCGGCGGCAACCGCCTGAGCCACTGGTCGTCGTCCGCGTACCGGGTCGAGACGTACCAGTACCTTTCCGGACTCACCGACGGCAGCTACCGGCTGACCGCATGGGTCCGCTCCGGCGGCGGTCAGAACGCCGCGTGGATGGCCCTGAAGAACTGCGGCGGAGCCGAGCAGCGCACCGACCTTCCGGTGTCCTCCAGCGGGTGGATCCGGATCGTCGTACCGGTCGAGGTGACCGGCAGCCAGTGCACCATCAGCATCAACAGCGACGCGAACGCCGGCAACTGGATCAACGTCGACGACCTGACCTTCACGCCGGGCACGTCGGCCGGACTGCAGGTCAAGGGGGCCGACGTCTCGTCCCTCGCCAAGAGCGAGGCCAAGGGCGGCGTCTACCGCACGGCCTCCGGCGCGAAGGGCGACCCGCTCGGCATCCTGGAGTCCGCCGGCATGAACTACGCCCGCCTGAAGGTCTGGGTGAACCCGGCCGACGGGTACAACGACAAGGCGCGTGTGCTGGAGACCGCCGAGCGCGTCAAGGCGCAGGGCATGAAACTGCTGGTCGACTTCCACTACTCGGACACCTGGGCCGACCCGGGCGCCCAGAGCACGCCCGCCGCCTGGGCGGGGCACTCGTACGGCCGGCTCAAGAGGGACGTGTACCAGCACACGTACGACGTGCTGAGCGCGCTCAAGGCGCAGGGCACCGGCGCCGACATGGTCCAGGTCGGCAACGAGATCAACGGCGGCATGCTGTGGAACGAGGGCTCCACGGACAACTGGGCACAGCTCGCCGGGCTGATCAACAGCGGGTACGACGCGGTCAAGAGGGTCGACGCGGACACCCCCGTCGCGCTGCACCTCGCCAAGGGCGGTGACCTGGCGGGCACCCGCTGGTGGTTCGACAACGCCGTCGCGCACGGCGTCCGGTTCGACGCCATCGGCCTGTCGTACTACGGGTACTGGCACGGTCCGCTGTCCGACTTCCAGACCACCCTGGACGACGCGGCCGCCCGTTACGGCAAGCCGGTCTTCGTCGCGGAGACGGCCTACCCGTTCCGGCTGGACAGCGAGGACGCGCACGAGAACATCATCGACGTCACGGGCGAACTCGTTCCCGGCTACCCGGCGACCCCGGCCGGGCAGAGCGCGTGGATGAACACGGTGGCGAACATCGTGGAGGCCGTCCCGAACGGCCGCGGCCTCGGCGTCTTCTACTGGGAGGCGACCTGGACCGCCGTGGAGGGCAACGGCTGGGACCCCGCCGACCCGTCCTCCGGCAACGGCTGGGAGAACCAGGCCCTGTTCGGCTACGACGACAGGGTGCTGCCCGCGGCGGCGTGGTTCCGCCACCGCTGACACCTTCCGTACCCTTCGCGCACCTTCCGTACCGGCGAGACGGTCCGGTACCGGGTCAGGCGGTCCGGTACCGGGTCAGGCGGTCCGGTACCCGGGCAAGGCGCCGGAGTCCCGGACAGCGGGGCCCCGGCTGCGGGACAGTGGACGGACACAGTACGGGCGGGTCCGGACGGAGGGAGGACGAGATGCTGAGGATTCCCGTGCACGGCACGCGTCTCGACGTCCTGGAGTGGCTCAAGGATCCGGCCGCCCATTTCCCGCCCCAGCACCACGCGGACGTCGTCACGCACGGCGTCCGCGTGGAGCTCGTCGCCGCGAAGCTCGGCGTGTCCCGCCGGGTGGCCGAGACCCACCTCGAACTGCTGGCGGGGCTCGGACTGCTCCGCGCCACCAGGATCCGGCGCCGGACGTACTACCGGCGCGACGAGGTACGGATCGCCGAGGTGGCGCGGATGTTCGAGAAGGGCTGGTAGACCGGCGTCTGCGAGGCGCCCTGAGGAGACGTACGACTCGGGACCGGCCCGAATATCCCGGGCGCCGCCGTTCGGCCGGCCCGGCCCACCTCGCCGCGACGCCGCCCGCGGCACTCACGGCGGTGCGGCTCACCACCTGGACGACCCGCCGCCGGCCGGCGACGGCCTGTACGAACTGAAGGACGCTCTGGGCACCGGGGCGGGCGCTGCCCCGCTGGCGGTCGGCACCCTCGTCTCCTTCGTGGTGGCCTACGCCTCCATCGCCTGGCTGCTGAAGTTCGTCGCCCAGCACTCCTTCAACGCCTTCGTGATCTACCGGATCGTCGTCGGCGTCCTGCTGTTCGGGCTGCTCGGCGCGGGCGTACTGCACAGCTGACCGTCGCAGGCCGAGACCCGACCGGCACGCACTCGCCTCTCAGCGGGCGTCGCGCAGCGGCTCCCCGACGCTCCTGAGGTGCCGCAGCGCCTGCCCGTACGAGGCGAACAGTCCCGTCTGGCAGTACGGGACGCCCAGCTCGGCGCAGTACCGCTCGGTGATGGCCTGGGCCCTGCCGAGGGCGGGCGTCGGCATGCTGGGGAAGAGGTGGTGCTCGATCTGGTAGTTGAGGCCGCCCATGAAGACGTCGACCAGCGCACCGCCGCGCACGTTGCGGGAGGTGAGGACCTGGCGGCGCAGGAAGTCGAGCCGCGTGCCCTCCTCGATCATCGGCATGCCCTTGTGGTTGGGCGCGAAGACGGAGCCCAGGTAGACCCCGAACAGGCCCTGGTGCACGGCGATGAAGGCGAGCGCCTTGCCGGGGGACAGGAGAGTGAACAGCCCGCCGAAGTACAGGACGAAATGGGCGACGAGCAGCGTGCCCTCCACCACCGGACGCTTCATGTGCGGGCTGCGCAGCGCCTTGAAGCTGTTGAAACTCAGATTGAGGCCCTCCAGCGTCAGCAGCGGGAAGAACAGGGCCGCCTGGTGCTTGCCGACGAAGCCGGGAAGCCCCTTGGCCTTGCTCGCCTGGCGCTGCGACCAGACCAGGATGTCGGGCGAGACGTCCGGGTCCTTCTCCTCGTGGTTGGGGTTCGCGTGGTGGCGCGTGTGCTTGTTCATCCACCAGCCGTAGCTCATGCCCAGCAGCAGGTTGGCCACCAGGAGGCCGCCGATCTCACTGGGCCGGCGACGGGAGAAGACCTGCCGGTGGGCCAGGTCGTGGGCCGCCAGCGCGAGCTGGCCGAAGACGGCGGCCAGCGCCACCGCGACGAACAGCTGGCTCCAGCCGTCCCCCAGGGTGAGAAGGGCGGCGACGCCGCCCGCGAGCGCGAGGGCGACGGCGCCGAAGCGCACCGTGTAGTACAGAGGGCGGCGCCGGAGCAGCCCCGCGGCGGTGATGCGCCGTGAGAGTTCGGAGAAGTCGCTTCCCTTGTCGCTTCCCTTTTCTCGTTCACGCGGGGGCAGGCTCTCGATGAGCACCGTTGGATTAGCCATGTACCTCAGTATGTGAACGGTTTCCCGGCCGCAGAATGACGTCTGCCCCCGAAGCGGGGGTGCGGCTAGCCCCACCCCCGGCACCGCGGTCCTCGGCATCACCGCCCGGCGGTGCGGCGGGACCGGACCGGAGGAACAATGGTGATCATGAGTACGCCGACTACCTTCCAGCCGGTCCTGGAGCGCATCGCCGAGGAGATCGAGCGGACCCCCGGCAGCGGCCGGCCCGCCGACTACATCCCGGCGCTCGCGGCCTGCGACCCGCGCCGCTTCGGCATGGCCGTCGCCGAGCCGGACGGCACGGTGTACGGGGTGGGCGACTGGCGGGAGCCGTTCTCCGCGCAGTCCATCACCAAGGTCTTCACCCTCGCCCTCGACCTGTCCCGCGAGGGCGACGCCCTCTGGGAGCACGTGGGCCGCGAGCCGTCCGGCAACCCGTTCAACTCCCTGGTGCAGCTGGAGTACGAGAACGGCATCCCGCGCAACCCGTTCATCAACGCGGGCGCCCTCGTCGTCACCGACCGCCTGCACACCCGCACCTCGGACGCGGCCGGGGAACTGCTGGCCTTCCTGCGTGCGGAGAGCGGCAACCCGGACCTGACCTACGACGAGGACGTCGCCGCCTCCGAGAGCGCGCACGGGGACCGGAACGCCGCACTCGGCCACTTCATGGCGTCGTACGGCAACATCGACAACCCGGTGCCGGTCCTGCTGGAGCAGTACTTCCGCCAGTGCTCCATCGCCGCGTCCTGCGCCGATCTCGCCCTCGCGACCGGGTTCCTGGCCCGGCACGGCATCCGGGCCGACGGCACCCGGCTGCTGAGCCGCAGTCAGGCCAAGCAGGTCAACGCGGTGATGCTGACCTGCGGGACGTACGACGCGGCCGGCGACTTCGCCTACCGGGTGGGCCTGCCGGGCAAGAGCGGGGTCGGCGGCGGCATCATCGCGGTGGTGCCCGGCCACTGCACGCTGTGCGTGTGGAGCCCGGGCCTGGACGAGCGGGGCAACTCGGTGGCGGGAGTGGCGGCGCTGGACCGCTTCACCACGCTCACGGGACTGTCGGTCTTCTGAACGGACGGCCGGCGGACTCGACTCCCCTACGGCCGAGACACTTTGAGCCGCAGTGCCAGCGCCATGACCCCCGCGCCGAGCAGGGCGGCGCAGGCGATCGCCCCGGCCTGGGACCAGCCCGGGGCGTCCGGCGACGGCCGCGCCGCCGGGACCGCCGAGGGCACGGCCTCCGGTCCCTGCCGGGGACGGACGCCCCCGGGCGCCAGGGAACCCACCGGATCGACGTGCCCGGCCGCCTCGAATCCCCAGTCGAGCAGTGCACGGGCCTCCTCGTACACGGCGTGGCCACCGCCCTCCTGCGGGTTCATCACGCTCACCACCAGCGTCAGCCCGTCACGGCGGGCGGCGGCGATCAGCGTGTTGCCGGCGTCGCTGGTGTAGCCGTTCTTGATGCCGACCAGCCCCGGGTACGGCTCCACGCCGTCTTCCCCGGTGAGCAGCCGGTTGGTGTTCACGATCCCGTACGAGTCCCCGTTCCGGCCGGGGAACACCGCGTCGATCTTGGCGCAGTACCGCGCGAAGTCCGGGTTGCGCAGCCCCGCCCGGCCGAAGACCGCCAGGTCGTACGCCGACGACACCTGCCCCGGCGCGTCGTAGCCGTCGGGTGAGCGCACGTGTGTGTCGTGGGCGCCGAGGGCACGGGCCTCGGCCTGCATCCTGGCCGCCGTGGCGCTCCAGCCGCCGGTGAGCGAGGCCAGGACGTGGACGGCGTCGTTGCCGGAGTTGAGGAAGACCCCGTTCCACAGATCGGAGACACGGTACGTGCGGCCCTCGACGACACCGACCAGGCTGCTGCCGGGGCCGATGCCGGACAGTTCGTCCGCGCTCACCCGGTGGCGGATGCCGGCCGGCAGGACCGGCAGAACGGTGAGGGCGAACAGCGTCTTGAGGGTGCTGGCCGGCGGCAGCTTGCGATGCGCGTCGTGCGCCGCCAGCACGTCGCCGCTGCCCGCGTCGGCCACCACCCAGGACAGCGCGGAGACGTCGGGGACCCGGGGAGCCCCGGGCCGGGGCCGGACCTGCGTGCCGGAGCGGTACAGCAGTGACGGCTGCGGCGCCGCAGCCGCCCGTGGCCCCCCGGGCGGGCCGGGGGCCGGCAACTCGGCTCGGGCGGCCGCGGCGGCGGGCATGAGCGTGAGCAGTCCCGCGGCACAGAGCACGCAGGTGGATCGAGCCGCCCGGGACGGGAATCCGATAGTCATACCGCAAACGTAGGAACGGACCCCCGGAACGCCACGCTGCCCGGGCCGAGTCGCGCGGGCAAGCACCCGGATGCCGCAGGCGAGACCGGCCCCGGGGCGCCGTCTCCCGACGGGGCCGTCAGTCGGCGGGCAGCGTCGGCTGGACGCGCCGCAGGAACGTGGCGTTGTCCGGTGTCTGGCGCATCCGCTCCAGCAGCGTCTCCAGGCCGGACTGCCCGTCCCGGGCCCCCAGGGCACGCCGCAGTCCGCGTACGGCCGTCGACTCGGCGGCGGACAGCAGGAGTTCCTCGCGTCGCGTGCCGGAGCCGGTCATGTCCACGGCCGGGAAGACCCGGCGGGAGGCGAGCTCCCGGCTCAGCCGCAGTTCCATGTTGCCGGTGCTCTTGAGTTCCTCGAAGTAGAAGTCGTCAGCACGCGAGCCGGTCTCCACCAGGGCGGTGGCGAGGATGGTGAGGGAGCCGCCCTCCTCCGCCTTCCTGGCCGCTCCGAAGAACCGCTTGGGGCCGAGCAGCGCCCCGGCGTCGACGCCGCCGCTGAGGGTACGGCCGCCGGAGGAGGCGGCGGTGTTGTGCGCCCTGCACAGCCGGGTGAGGGAGTCGAGGAGGATGACGACGTCCTCACCGGCCTCGACCAGCCGTTTGGCCCGCTCGATCACGAGCTCGGCGAGTGCGATGTGCTGTTTGGCACTCTGGTCGAAGGTCGAGGAGTACACCTCGCCCCGCACGGACCGGCGCATGTCGGTGACTTCCTCGGGCCGCTCGTCGAGCAGCACCACCATCAGGCGGGACTCGGGGTGGTTGCCGGCGACCGCGGCGGCGAGCTGCTGGAGGAGGACGGTCTTGCCGGTCTTCGGCGGGGCCACGATCAGGCCGCGCTGGCCCTTGCCGACCGGGGCGATCAGATCGGCGACCCGCCCGGTCAGGCCGGCCGCCGGGTGTTCCAGGCGCAGCCGCTCGTGCGGGTGCAGTGGTGTCAGGTCATGGAAGTGCCGTCGGGCGCCCTGCCCGTCCGGTGCGCGGCCGTTGACGCGGACGACGTCGGTCAGGGTGCGCCGGTCGCCGGGTACGCCCTCGACCAGGTCGCCCTTGCGCAGGGCGTGGCGGCGGATCAGCGCGGGGGAGAGGGAGAGATCGGACGGTTCGGGCTGGAGGTTCCTGCCCCGCAGGTGCCCCTTCCCGCTCGCGTCGATGTCGAGGACACCGTTCGCGATCTCGGCCGGGGCCTGCTGTACAGGGGGGTGTTCGAGTGTGGTGGTCATGGAGTGCGGTCCTTTCGAGGACACGGGCATGGGGCATGCGGAAGGAAGGGGGGAGAAGCCGTGCGAGGGGTCGGACGACGCGCCTCCGGACGGCGGGAACAGCACCTCGACGCAGCGGGGGAAAGACCCTGCTCGAGCGGTTGTGCTGAGAAGCGGACGCGCCGGTCGCAACAGGACGGGCGGGTCGGCGAACCGAAGGAAAACTGGCACCGGCGCCCCGAGGGGGCGTACACAGGTACTGGTCGCACCGTACCACGGGGAGTGGTGGTACGGCTACGGTGGCGGGACGTTCCTGCGTCCCACCTCCCTCAACACGTCCGGTGCGGCGGCTGTTCCTCGTTCCGTCTTCCGACTTCCGTATGCGCCTGGCCGGACTCGTCGAGGTGCCGGACGTCGCACCCGTTGATCCGGCGGTCGCCCCACCCGCGCCGCGAAGACCGGTGCGCGGTCGCTGCCGTCCGCCTCGCGCCCGACGGTGCGAGCGCGGGCTCACGGTGCGGGGAGAGCGGCGTGCCCCCGCCGGGCCCACCGGACAGGCTCTAGGCTGACCGGATGTTCAGCCCCGAAGGCCCCACCCTGCGCGAACTCGCCGTCCAGGCCCTGTCGTCGGTCGAGCGCGGCTACGACCTGCTCGCCCCGAAGTTCGACCACACCCCGTACCGCACGCCGGACCGGGTGCTCGACGCCGTGGCCTCGGCGCTGGCGCCGGCGGGGCCGTTCGAGGACGGGCTCGACCTGTGCTGCGGCACCGGCGCGGGCGTGGACGTGCTGACCCGGGTGTGCCGGGGGAGCGTGACCGGGGTCGACTTCAGCGCGGGCATGCTGGAGGTCGCCCGGGGGCGCACCGTGCCGGAGGGCCCGGCGGTCTCCTGGGTGCGCGCGGACGCCCGCGCCCTGCCGTTCGGTCCCGCGTTCGACCTCGTGGTCAGCTTCGGGGCGTTCGGGCACTTCCTCCCTCGTGAACTGCCGGGCCTGTTCACCCAGGTGCGCTCCGTGCTGCGGCCGGGCGGCTGTTTCGCCTTCCCCGTCGCCGCGCCGGCCCGCCCCGGCTCCCGGGGGTACTGGACGCTGCTCGGCTTCGACGCGGCGATGCGGGTGCGCAACGCGCTGTGGCGGCCGCCGTTCGTCATGTACTACCGGACCTTCCGGCTCGGGGACGTGGGCCGGGAACTGGCCCGTGCCGGTTTCCGGACGGACCTGCACGCCCTGCCCGAGTTCGGGCGCCGGCCCGACGGCAGCCCGCGCGCCCGGCTGGTTCTGGCCCGTCGGCTGCCGTGAGGGTGTGCGCGGGCCGGGTCAGCCGGCCGCCGGCAGTGTGAACTCGTAGACCAGCGCGTCCTGTCGGGCGTCCACGAGGAGGTCCGTGATCTCCAGCGGCCGCGCGTACTGGTCGTGCACCCGCCGGACGACCCGCACCGACGGTGTGTCCGCGAGCCGGGTGATCGTGTCACGGTGGTGGAGGGTCAGGCCCGCTCTGCGCATCCAGTCGTAGGTCCGCCTCAGCTGCACCGAGGCGGCGCCGTCGGCCCGGTCGCGGTACCGGGCCAGCTCCTCGACCTCGGCGAGCGCCACCGTGGAGAACGAGGTCACGGCCGTCCGCCGGGCGCTTCCGTCGGCGGTCGCGGAAGTGTAGCGGTGCACCAGGGTCGGCCGGTCCGGCGCCAGCCCCAGCGCCGCGGCGTGCTCCGGCGTCGGGGGCTCCCAGGCGACGGTGGCCCGGTCGCCGGTGCACGCCTCCGCGGCCCGGGCCCCGACCGGGAAGGTGAGGGACGCCGGGCTCTGGGCCGACGGCCTGGGCAGGGTGGCGTGGCTGCCCCGCCGGTCGGTGGTGAGCAGGCCGTCCCGGCGCAGCGCCTCCAGGGCCTGCCGTACGGTCTCCCGGCTCACCCCGAAGTGCGCGGCCAGCCGGCGTTCGCCCGGCAGCCGTTCGCCGGGTGGGACGGCCCCGTCGCGCAGCTCGCCGAGCAGCTGCGCGGCCACCCGCCGGTACAGGGGCCGACCGTCGGTGAGGGGGTGGTCGTGCGGGGTGGTGCGGACCATGCCGCGCCTCCTGTTGGTGACGTGTGGTAGCCGCGCGGGCTCGGTGCGCCACCAGAACTACCATTGGTCTAAACCAGTAGGGAAGGGCGGTCCGCCGGTTCGGCCGAAACCTCACGTGCGCGTCGACCGCCCGTCACCGCGCCACAAGGCGCCGTACAGGGCGTCGACGGCATCGCGAGAAGGATGTGCGGGACCGCGAGAAGGGCGCGGGACCGCTGGAGGGCCGCCCCCCCCCGGCCGGCTCAGACGTACGAGCTCAGCCAGCGCAGCTTGGCGGCCTGCTGGAAGGGGCCGCCGCCCTCGTGGTCGTTGAAGTCGTACACCTCGATCGCCTTGTCGTCGTGCGCCCAGGCGTTGAACGCCGCGAAGACGGTCGACGGCGGGCAGGTCTGGTCCTCCAGGGCCGCCGAGAACAGGGCGGGCGCCCGGCCGCGCGCCGCGAAGTGCACGCCGTCGAAGTAGGACAGCGTGCGCAGCGCGTCCTCGGTGCGGCCGCGGTGCGTCTTGAGGTACAGGCCGATCTCCCGGTAGGGCTGCCGGTCGGTGAGCCTGGTCGCGCGCGGGAAGTCGCAGAGGAACGGCACGTCCGGCGCGACGGCCGTCAGGTCCGGCACCAGGCCGCCGACGGCGATCGCGATGCCGCCGCCCTGGCTCCCGCCGAGGGCGACGGTGCGCGCGGAGTCGGTCAGCGGGTGCGAGCGGGCCGCCTCGACCGCGCGCACGGCGTCGGTGAAGACGCGGCGGTAGTAGTAGTTCTCGGGGGCGTCCAGGCCGCGGGTCATGAAGCCCGGGTACGCGGGCGTGCCGCCCACGGGGTCCGCGGTCCCGCCGCCGCCGCCCCAGGCGCTGCCCTGGCCGCGGGTGTCCATCACGAAGTGCGCCCGGCCGGCGGACGCCCACAGCAGGTGCTCGTGCGGCAGCCCGCGCCCGCCGCCGTACCCGACGAACTCCACGACCAGCGGCAACGGTTCCTCCGCCGCGGCCGGCAGGACCAGCCAGCCCTTCACCGGATGGCCGCCGAACCCGGCGAACGTCACGTCGTGCACCCGCACCGTGGACAGTCCCGTGTCGACCGGTTCGAAGCGGGCGTCCAGATCGTGCCCGCGGGCTTCCTCCAGCGTCTTGTTCCAGAACGTGTCGAAGTCCTCGGGCTCGGCCGACGCGCTGCGGTACGCGCGGAGTTCGTCGAGCGGAAGGTCGAACAGGGCCATCGAGAACCGCCTTTGCGGGGGTCAGTGCCGGACCGTACGGATGATCACACCGTACGTGAGTGATCGGAGGTCTCGCCAGATCCCCACGGGGAACGGCTGGGGACCGGCATGGCCGACGCCGGTGTTCGATCTGTCGAACCGCAGGTCAAAGGAGTGGCCTGCCGTTGGTGGGTGGGCACGGGAGCAGCGTTCCGGCGGAATTCCGGGCCAGGTGGTCGGGTCACCGGCGCCGCCCAGGCCCGCCCGCTGCGTCCACTGCGGCTCGGTGAGGGGCCGGTCACGGTCCCACTCGGCCATCCGCCGCCGCAGCGGATTGCGCCGCAGCCGCGCACCCGGGTTCGTGTGCCGGCCTCCTCGCGGTCATCGCGGCCGGAGGGCCCGCCCGGACGACCGCGCGGCTGCGGGGACCGCCGTGGCCCCGTGTCGCGCCGCGCGTGCGGGTGTTCGCCCGGGTCCGCTACCCCGCGCCGCGGTCCTGGCTCGTCAAGTCGCCCACCCCGGAACGGCGGACGGCTGTTCCGGGGCGCGGACAGGTGCCCGGTGACGCCTGGGGGTACCGGGTCGGGGGATGGCGTGTCGGCGCGGCCGCGGTCGCGCCGTCGCCGGTCGCGCCGCCCACGCGGCCGAGCCGCGGGCCGGCGTGTCCCGGGGTGAGGGTCAGCCGAAGCGTTCGATGCGGATCCGGTGCACCGGCTGGCCGGCCGCCACCAGCAGTCGCGAGGCGTGCTCCGCGAAGGAGTTGGAGCCGCACACGTAGGCCTCCCACCCGTCGGCGGGCGGCTCGGACAGGAGTGGTGCCAGGTGTCCGGCCGCCATCCGGCCCACGGGCGTACCGGCCGGCGCGTCGCGGGTGAACACGGGCGTCGTCTCCGCACCGAACTCGCGGGCGTAGATCAGCTCCTCGGGGCTGCGGGCCGACACCAGCAGTCGCAGCGGCACCGTCAGTCCCCGCGCCCGGTGGTGCCGCACCATGGACATCAGCGGGACGACACCGGAGCCGGCACCCAGCAGCAGGGCGGGCCGGTCGCCGGGCCAGGCGAAGAAGCCGCTCAGCGGGCCGCGCACCTCGACCCGGTCGCCGGGCCGGGCCACCGTGTGGAACCAGCCGGACACCTCTCCGTCCGCGACGTGGTCGAGGGTCAGCTCGATGTGCCCGGAGTCGTCCGGCGCGGACGCCAGCGAGTAGTGGCGCTGGGCCGCGTAGCCGTCCTCGGCGGACAGCCGCAGCATCAGGTGCTGGCCGGGCAGATGGCCCGCCCACCCGGGCACCGCGAACCGGAAGGTGGACGCGCGGGGCGTCTCGCGGCGGATCTCCGTGAGCGTGGCCGTCTGCCACGTCCCGGCCACCCGGCCGTTCACTTCGATGCGCCCGGGCACGGCGAACCGCGTCGGGGGAGTGAAGGCCCGTGTCGTGTGCGTCGCTGTCTCAGTCACCGGAGTACCGCTGCTCCTCCCAGGGGTTGCCGCGCGCGTGGTAGCCGTTCTGCTCCCAGAAGCCCGGCTCGTCGTGGTCGAGGAGCTCCAGGCCCGCGATCCACTTCACGCTCTTCCAGAAGTAGAGGTGCGGCACCACCAGCCGCGCCGGGCCGCCGTGCTCGGCGGCGAGCGGCTGCCCGTCGTACTCCCACACGATCCAGGCGCGTCCGCCGGTCAGGTCGGCGAGCGGCAGGTTGGCGGTGTAGCCGGTGTGCGCGTAGGCGACGGCGTGGGTGGCGGACGGCAGCGGGCGCGCCGCGTCCAGGAAGGCGTCCAGGGACACGCCCCCGAACCGCACCCCGAACTTCGACCAGCCGGTCACGCAGTGGATGTCGCCCGCGTACGCCGACGCGGGCAGCCGGTGTGCTCCGGCCCAGTCCCAGGTACGGGGCTCGGTCACCAGCCCGCCCACGCGGAAGGTCCAGTCGGCGGGCGACAGGTCGGGCGTGACCTCGGCGGACAGCACGGGCCAGTCGTCGCCGGCGTCGTACTGGCCGGGCGGCAGCCCCGGCCGCGCGGCGCGCGGGCGTCCGGTGAAGCCTCGGGTGATGTGCATGCGGTGGGGCCTTTCGGGCCGCCGCGAGAGAAGCCCGCGGCCGGCGTGGTCAGTGCGTACGCGGTCAACCGTACGTGCCCCGCGGGCGGTCCTCAGCCCCGGTCCTCGTCGGGTGCGGCTCCCCGCCACGCGTTGTACCGCTCCAGATACGCGGCGAAGCGGAGCAGGTCGTCCTCGGGCCAGTCGGCGAGCCGCTCCCGGAAGGCCGTCCGGCGGCTCTCGGTGACCTGGGCCAGGATGCGCCGCCCGGCCTCCGTCAGGTGCAGGACCTGGACGCGGTGGTCGTCCGGGGCGACGCGCCGCTCGACGAGGTCGGCGCGCTCCAGGGCGGACACCTGGCGGCTGACGGTGGACTTGTCCAGGGCGTAGTGGGCGGCCAGGTCGGTGGCCCGGCAGCCGTCCCGCTCCTCCAGATGGCCGAGCAGCGTGTACGACACCAGGGACAGCTCCGGGTGCATGCGGCCCGCCGAGGCGCGGGCGCGGCGGGCGAAGGCCGTCATCTCCCGCTGGATGACCTCCACGGCCGCGTCCGCCGGGCGGTCGCCGGGCGTGACGGTCGTCTCATCGGGTGTCTCCGCTGTCGTCACAGGTCCTCCTCCACATTGCTAGTTGTATAGTACAACTTGAAGAGGGAGTTGTATAAGCCAACTATTCGCTCCTGTCGAACCGAACCATTGGAGGATGTGAGCGATGAGGTCGCCCGCCCTGCGCCACGTGCTCACGCACCTGATCACCCCGCTGCTGATGTGCGTCGGCATGGGGCTCGCGTACATGGGGGCCTTCGTCACCCCCGAGCCGAACCACCTGCCGGTCGCCGTCGTCGGCTCCGGGCCCGACGCGAAGGTGCTCGCCCAGTCCGTCAAGGACAAGGCCGGCGACGACCTCGACGTGCGGACCGTCGCGACCCGCGCCGACGCCGTCGACCTGCTGAAGGCGCGCGACATCACCGGCGCCTACGTGCCGGGCGGCACGGCACCCGAGGTCGTGGTGGCCACGGCCGCCTCCGACATGGGTGCCATGGCCGCGGAGAAGGTCTTCGCGCCCCTCGCCGAGCAGCGGGGCGTTCCGTTGAAGGTGACCGACGTGGTCACCCCGGCCGACGACGACCCCACCGGCCAGGGCCTGTTCTTCCTGCTGATCGCGGTCAGTATCGGTTCCTACGCCTCCGTGGCCGCCCTGGGCGCCGCCGGCGCCGCCCTGCCGATGCGTGTCCGGGCCCTGCTCACCCTCGGCGTCTCCGTCGTCGTCAGCGGTGTCGGCGCCCTGCTCGCCGGGCCGGTGTTCCACCTCGCCCACCACGACCTCGCCGGTGTGTGGGGGATGGCCTGGCTCTACGCCGCGGGAATCCTGTTCATCGGGGTCGGTCTGCACACCTTCCTCAAGCGCTGGACCACGCTCGCCATGATGGTGCTGTTCGTGATGCTCAACTTCACCAGCTCCGGCGGGCTGTTCCGGCCCGAGCTGCAGAACGGCTTCTTCGGCACCCTGCACGCCTTCTGGAACGGCGCCGGGTTCGTGGAGGGCGCCCGCAGCCTGCTGTACTTCGACGGCGACGGACTGGGCCGCAGCGTCTGGACGCTGGCCGCCTGGCTGCTGCTCGGCCTCCTGGTGACGGCCCTCGCCGCCCTCCGGGAGCGGAGCACCACGGCACCCGCTCCGGCCACCGCCCCGAAGCACGCGAGGCCGGACGGGAGGAAGACCGTGTCCGCGGCCGGCGAGGAAGCGGAGGACGCGGAGGAGGAGTCCGAGGAGGAAGCGGAGGAAGAGGCCGAGGAGACCGTCGGCGTCTGATCGTTGGGGTAGTGTGACCGTCGGCCGCGGACAGTCCCGGCCGACGGACGCCTGGGAGGTGAGACCCATTACCGCTGTGTCGGCCCGGGTGCTCTCACCTCACGGCAGTGCGGTCCCCGCCAACGGGTGACCGTGAGAGCGCCCTTCGGTTCTCGAAAGGCTCTCGGCTTCCATGCCCCCACTGTTCTCCGCGTCCCCCTTTCCCGTCCCCTTCTCCGCCTCGTTCCCAACCGGTGACTCCGTCGTGGCAGCGCTCCGCGCCGCGGGCTGCGTCTTCGCGGAGGACGAGGCGGAGTTGCTTCTCGCCGCGGCCCGCACCGCCGAGGAGCTGACCGCCCTGGTGGACCGCCGCGTCGCCGGCCTGCCCCTCGAACTCGTCCTCGGCTGGGCCGAGTTCCGCGGCCTGCGCATCGCCGTCGCCCCCGGCGTCTTCGTCCCCCGCCGCCGTACCGAGTTCCTGGTGACCGAGGCCCTCGCCCACGCGCCGGACGCGGCCGTCGTCGTGGACCTGTGCTGCGGCTCCGGCGCCGTCGCCGCCGCACTGGCCGCCGCGCTGGAGGCGCCCGAGGTGCACGCCGCCGACGTCGATCCGGCCGCGGTGCGCTGCGCCCGCGGGAACCTCGCGGCCGCCGGCGGCCGGGTGTACGCGGGTGACCTGTTCGACGCGCTGCCCGACACGGTGCGCGGCCGGGTGGACATACTCGCTGCCAACGTGCCGTACGTCCCCACCGGCGAGGTCTGCCTGCTGCCCGCCGAGGCCCGTGACCACGAGCCGCTGGTCGCCCTCGACGGCGGCACCGACGGCCTCGACGTGCTGCGCAGGGTCGCCGCCGAGGCGCCCCGCTGGCTCGCGCCCGGCGGCTGCCTGCTGGTCGAGACGAGCGAGCGGCAGGCACCGGCGGCCGTCGACACCTTCACCCGCGCCGGTCTGACCACCCGCCTGGCGGTCTCCGAGGAGCTGTACGCCCATGTGGTGATCGGCGTCAGGGAGTGAGGGCGCCCTCCCGTTCGAAGGCGTCCGGCGTCAGGGAGTGACGGCGCCCTCCCGTTCGAAGATGTCCGGCGTCAGGGAGTGAGGGCCCCCTCCCGCTCGAACGTGTCCGGCGGCGTGGCCCGGGCGATCAGCAGGGCCACGTCGTCGGAGTTCCCCGGCTCGTGCAGGGTGCGCAGGAGCAGGTCGCAGACCTCCTCCAGAGGGCGGTCCGGGCCCTCCAGCGTGGCGAGGAGCGCGTCCAGCCTCTCGTCCAGCGGATGCCGGCGCGTCTCGACGAGCCCGTCCGTGTAGAACACCAGCCGGTCACCCGGCTCCAGGTCGACGGCGGTGGTCGCGAAGGCGACGCCGCCCACCCCGAGCGGCACCCCGGTGGGCAGGTCCAGCAGTTCCGGCGGGCGGCCGGCGCGCAGACGGACCGGCGGCAGGTGCCCGGCGTTGGCGATCAGGCACCGCCGCCGGTGCGGGTCGTGGACCGCGTAGAGGCAGGTGGCGATGGCCTGGTCCAGGCCGGCCGTGGTCCGGTCGAGGTGTTCGAGCAGGAACGCCGGATCGAGGTCGAGGGCGGCCAGGGTGTTCGTCGCGGTGCGCAGCCGCCCCATGGAGGCCGCCGCCGCGATGCCGCTGCCCATCACGTCGCCCACCACGAGCGCGGTCTTGCAGCCCGCCAGCTCGATCACGTCGAACCAGTCGCCGCCGACCTCGCTGGTCGCCTCGGCCGGCTGGTAGCGGGAGGCGACCTCCAGCCCGCCCGTCACCGACGGATGGCTCGGCAGCAGGCTGCGCTGGAGGGTGAGGGCGGCGTCGCGGGCGTTCTGGTACCAGCGGGCGTTGTCGATCTGTACCGCCGCGCGGACGGCCAGCTCCCGGGCCAGCAGCAGATCGTCCTCGTCGAACGGCAGCGGGTTGCCGACCCGTTTGAGGTCCAGGGCGCCGAGCACCTCGCCCCGCGCGATCAGCGGCACCGCCAGACAGGAGTGCGCACCCGCCCGGCGCAGCAACTCGGCCGCCTCCGGTGAACGGGCGATCCGCGGCAGGTCCTCCTCCGTCACCCGCTCCACCAGCACCGGCCGGCCGGTGCGCACGCACTCGGTGACCAGCCGCTCCGGCCCGTACCGGACGACCTCGCCGGGCGGATCGGCCTCCCGCAGCGCCTGAGCGCAGTCCTCCGCCTGGACGGCCAGGGTCCGTAGCATCGCCGGCTCGGCGGGGCCCAGGGTGCTGCGCCGGCCCTTCACCACGGCCTCCAGCAGATCCACCGCCGCGATGTCGGCGAGGTCCGGCACGGCCACGTCGGCCAGCTCGTGCGCGGTACGGTCCAGCTCCAGCGTGGTGCCGATCCGTGCGGAGGCGTCCGCCACAGCGGCCAGCCGGCGCCGGGCGGCCTCGGCCTCGACGCCCGCCCGGTACTGCTCGGTGACGTCCACGACCGAGACCGCGACGCCCAGCACGGCGCCGACGGCGTCCTCCAGCCGGTACAGCGAGACCGACCACGCGTGGTCCTGGTCCGGGTCGGCTGGGGTCCGTCCGGTCGCGGACCGGTCGATGACCGGCTTCCCGGTCTCCAGGACCCGGCGCGCCGCCGCTTCCAGATGGCCGGCGTCCACCTCCGGCAGCACCTCGCGGACCGTCCGGCCGAGGTGGTCCTCGGCGGGGATGCCGTTGATCCGTTCCAGGGACGGGTTGACCGAGACGTAGCGCAGCTCGGTGTCGAGGACGGCCAGCCCGATCGGGGACTGCCGGATCACCCGCGTGGAGAGCGCCACGTCGCGCTCCAGCCGGCGCACGGTCGACCGGTCGGCCGCGAGTCCCAGCGCGTAGACGTCGCCCCGGTCGTCCAGGAGGCGCATGTTGCGGAACTCCACCAGTCGGGTGCTGCCGTCCTTGCGGCGGATGGGGAACGCTCCGGCCCAGCTCCGGCCGGTCCTCATGACGTCGGCGAACAGCTTGACCACCAGGTCGAGATGCCGTTCGTGGACCATGATGCGGGCGGCGTACTGCCCCAGCGCCTCCTGCGCGGAGTATCCGAACAGCTCCTCGGCCTGCGGGCTCCACAGGACGATCCGGCCGTCGGTGTCCAGTACGACGGAGGCCACGTTCAGCACGTCGAGCAGCCCGCTGGGCCGCACCGGTCCGCGCGGCGACGCGTCGCCCCCGAACCCGGCAGACCCGGCTGCACTCATTCCACGCCCCGCCTTCGCCGTTCCACGCGGCACGCCCCTGTGACGCCGGTTCCCCTGCTCTGCCGCGTTCCACCATGCACGGGGCCGTTCGCCCGAGGCCTCTGCCGTCTCCTTCCAGCATCACCCGGTACGGCGGCGACCGCCGCACGGACACGGCCGAGGTTGGTCTGTACATGACTTCCTTGTCGCGTCAGACTGTGCGCCGAGTGCGTACCGCCCCCCACCTAGGAGCCCGACCATGCCCCTGCGTGCCTGGCAACGTTGTCACGCCGTCCTGACCGGACTCGCCGCCCTCGCTCTCGCCCTCCCCCTCGCCCTCGCCCTCGCCGGTCCGGCTGTCGCGGCCGCCCCGGCCGCCGACACGTGGACCGAGGTGGGCTCCGACCGCGCCGATCCGCTGACCGAGAGTCAGGGGCTGGCCTCGGTCGAGGTCCCGGCCGGCAGCCCCAACCGCTACACGGGCATCGGCACCATCCCCCTGAGTCTCAGCAGTCGCGGCTGGAACCACGTCGGTGATCCCGACGCCTCCTACGACGGCCACTACATCGAGCCGTACCAGCGGGACGACGGGAACACGAAGATGTTCCGCGTGCAGGCGCCGGACGGGCGCTGGTCCGAGTACGTGCACACGCTGAGCCCCGGCGAGGCGCTGAACAACTCCTGGTCCGCCGTCTCGCCGGACGGACAGTGGATGCTGGCGGGCGAGTGGGGCACCATGAACCGGCTGCTGGTCTTCCCGACACCCGGCGTCAACGCGAGTACCTCGCCCTCGGCGGATCTCCCGCAGGCGGCCACCGTCCACCTGGACCGCGCGGTGCGCGACGTCCAGGGCTGCGACTTCCTCGACGCGGCCACGCTGCTGTGCTCCTCCGACGACCCCGAGGGGTCCCTCTTCGGCATCACCAAGCCACTGCTGCGCATCGACCTGTCCGCAGCGCCGAACGGCGCCGCGGACGTCACCGGCCACGTCACGGCCCTGCGGCAGCTGCCCCTGCGGAGCTCCTGCTCCGGCGGCTTCGAGGCGGAGGGCATCGACTACGACCGGCGTACCGGCACGCTGCGCGTGATCGTCGTGTCGCCGGGATTCTGTGTGCTGACGGACAGCAAGACGTACCGCTTCACCCGGGGCTGACCGCCCACGGTCACCGGCACGCCCACGGTCACCGGCACGCCCACGGTCACCGGCACGGCACGGCACGGCACGGCACGGCACGGCCACGGCCGGACCGTGCCGGTAGTGCTCCGCCGCAGGTGGTGCTTTTCTGGTGGTACGGGCCACGAGAGGAGCGATCACGATGGACGCTGAGCGACTGCATCCGGAATCCGTCTCGGTGGAGCTGAGCGGGTGCAGCAAGGAGGACGCCCGGACCGTGTTCGACGCCCTGTGCAAGTGCTTCTCGTCCGACCGGCGCCCGGACGAGGTTCCCCGCGACTACGACGAGGTGCGCCCCACCGTGTGGCTCGGCACCTTCGACGTGGCCGAAGCCAGGGGGGAGTGCGCCCCCGCCCGTCTCGCGGCGTCCGTGGAGGCCGACGTGCAGGGTGGCTACTGGGCGATCGAGCGGTTCCGCACCACCCTGGACTCCCTGTTCACCGTGCACGACCTGAGCACGGCCTCCGGGGACCAGGAGCGGGAGCTGCACGTACGGCTGGAGAGCCACTGACCGAGGCCCGCCGACGACGCGGCGGTGTGGTGTGCGCCGCCTTCTTCTGCAACTAGTTGCAAAAGAAGGCGGCGGTCCTCTACAACAGAGGCATCACACCGCGCACGGAGGGCCCGATGAGCCGCTACCCCCACCTGCTGAGCCCGCTCGACCTGGGCTTCACCACGCTCCCCAACCGGGTTCTGATGGGTTCCATGCACGTCGGCCTGGAAGAGGCCGAACGCGGCTTCGAGCGCATGGCCGCCTTCTACGCCGCCCGCGCCCGCGGGGGAGTGGGCCTCATCGTCACCGGCGGCATCGCCCCCAACGACGAGGGCCGGCCGTACGAGGGCGGCGCCAAGCTCACCACCGCGGCGGAGGCGGACCAGCACCGGGTCGTCACGGAGGCAGTGCACCGCGAGGGCGGCCGGATCGCCCTGCAGATCCTGCATTTCGGCCGCTACGCCTACCACGCGGACCTGGTCGCCCCGAGCCCCCTCCAGGCCCCGATCAGCCCCCACGTGCCCCGCGAGCTGACCGACGCCGACATCGAGCGCACCATCGACGACTACGTCCGCACCGCCCGACTCGCCCGCGAGGCCGGGTACGACGGCGTCGAGATCATGGGCTCCGAGGGCTACCTCATCAACGAGTTCATCGCCGCGCGCACCAACCACCGCACCGACCGCTGGGGCGGCTCGTACGAGAACCGCATGCGCCTGCCCGTCGAGATCGTCCGACGGGTGCGCGAGGCGGTCGGCGAGGACTTCATCGTCGTCTACCGCCTGTCCATGCTCGACCTGGTCCCCGGCGGCTCCACCCTCGACGAGGTGATCACCCTCGCCAAGGCCGTCGAGGCCGCCGGAGCCACCATCATCAACACCGGCATCGGCTGGCACGAGGCCCGCATCCCCACCATCGCCACCTCCGTGCCGCGCGGCGCCTACACCTGGGTGACCAGGCGCCTCATGGGTGAGGTGTCGGTGCCGCTGGTCACCACCAACCGCATCAACACCCCCGAGGTGGCCGAGCGGCTGCTCGCCGAGGGCACCGCCGACATGGTCTCGATGGCCCGCCCGATGCTCGCCGACCCCGACTTCGTCGCCAAGGCCGCGGCCGGCCGCCCCGAGGCCATCAACACCTGCATCGGCTGCAACCAGGCCTGCCTCGACCACACCTTCAGCGGGAAGATCACCTCCTGCCTGGTCAACCCGCGCGCCTGCCACGAGACCGAGCTGGTCCTCACCCCGACCCGGCGGCGCAAGCGCGTCGCGGTCGTCGGCGCCGGACCCGCCGGGCTGGCCTGTGCGGTGAGCGCGGCCGAACGCGGCCACGAGGTCACCCTGTTCGACGCCGCGAGCGAGACCGGCGGCCAGCTCAACGTCGCCCGCAAGGTCCCCGGCAAGCAGGAGTTCGACGAGACACTGCGCTACTTCCGTACCCAACTGGCGGCGCACGGCGTCGACGTACGCCTGAACACCCGGGTCGCGGCCGACGACCTGGCCGGCCACGACGAGGTCGTCGTCGCCACCGGCGTCACCCCGCGCACCCCGGACATCCCGGGCGTCGACCACCCGAGCGTCGTCGGCTACCTCGACGTGCTCCGCGACGGCGCCCCCGTCGGAGACCGCGTCGCCGTCCTCGGTGCCGGCGGCATCGGCTTCGACGTCGCCGAGTACCTCACCGACGGCGGCGACAAGGCGCACGAGGACCCGGAGGCGTACTTCCGCCTCTGGGGCGTCGACACGGACTACCGGACCGCCGGGGGCCTCGCCGCCCCCGAGCGTCCCGCGCCGCCGCGCACCGTCCACCTGCTCCAGCGCAAGACCACCAAGGTCGGCGCCGGCCTCGGCAAGACCACCGGCTGGATCCACCGCACCGAGCTCAGGCACCGCGGCGTCACCATGGTCCCGGGAGTGCGCTACGACCGGATCGACGACGCCGGTCTCCACATCACCGTCGGCGACGAGTCCACGGTCCTGGAGGTCGACACGGTCGTCCTGTGCACGGGCCAGGAACCGAGCCGCGGCCTGTACGACGACCTGGTCGCCGCCGGGCGCAGCGCGCACCTCATCGGCGGCGCCGACGTGGCCGCCGAGCTGGACGCCAAGCGCGCCATCAAGCAGGGCACCGAGCTGGCGGCGGCGCTGTAGAAGGTGCGGCGGGCGCTGCACGGGGTGCGGCTGCGCTGCAGAGGACGCGCGGACCGGAAGGCGCGGGGGGCCGTCCCTAGGATGAGCGCATGTCACTCCCGCACGCGATCCTCACCGCCCTGGTCGAAAAGCCGTCGTCCGGGCTGGAGCTGACCCGCCGGTTCGACAGGTCGATCGGCTACTTCTGGTCGGCGACACACCAGCAGATCTATCGCGAACTGGGAAAACTGGAGGCGGCGGGCCTGATCCGCACGCTTCCCGGACAGCAGCCGGCCCGCGGGCAGAAGAAGTCCTACGAGGTCCTGCCCGCGGGCCGGGACGAACTGGCCCGCTGGGCCGCCGCCGCACAGGACCCCAAGCCCCTGCGGGACACGATGCTGCTGCGGCTGCGTGCCGCCGCGGTGGTCGGCACCACCGGTATCGAGGCGGACCTGCGACGCCATCTGGAGCTTCACGAGCGGCAGTTGAGCGAGTACGAGGAGATCGAGAGGCGGGACTTCCCGCCCGGGAAGGACAGCGCCGAGGACCGGCTGCGGCACCTGGTGCTGCGCGCCGGCATCGACCTGGAGACCTTCTGGACCCAGTGGCTCAGGCACGCCCTGGCGGAGTTCGCCGAGCTGCCGGATGACGAGCCGGCCTGACGGAGGCCGGGGCGGGCCGGTCAGAACCGGTACGGCCTGCGGCGGCGGCGCAGGAACCACGCCGCGGCGATGACGCCCGTGCCGGCCAGCGCGCCGCCCGCCACGAGGGTGGCCGTGCCGTAGTCCTCGACGGCTCCGCCGAGACCGCCCGTGACACCGCGTGGTGACGCGGAGGGAGAGGGGGACGGGGAACGGCTGGGCGAAGGTGTGGGCGCCGCGGAGACGATGACGGTCTGGGCGCCGGCGGTGCTGTTGTTGGAGCACATGACGATGACCGTGTAGGTGCCCGGGCTGATGCCGGACCAGCCGGCGGACTGTCCGGAGCTCGTTCCGGACAGCGCCACCTGGCGCCCCTGGGCGAAGTCCCCCTGGCTGCCGGTGATCAGCGACGCGGTGCCCCAGCTGCCGCCCAGCTGGGCGCAGGCGGTGGTCGTGACCGACACGTTGGTCCCGGTGGTGCTCACGGAGATGCCCGGGCCCGCGGAAGCCGCCCCGGCAGCCAGGGCGACGGGCAGCACGGCAGCCGCTGCCACGGTCAGGCCGGAGCGGAGAAGTGGCGATGAGATGCGCATGTGGACTGCCCTCCGGCAGCACGGTCGGCGGTACATCCCTTGCGCCGCCGAGATCGGGAACGGCCCGTGCTGTCCCAGGGGCAGCCAACAGGGCGGCGACCGCGCCCGCATGCCGAGCGCGACCGCCCAGGTGACACGCCGGCCGGCCCAGCGCGCCACTGCCGGGACGTCACCCGCCGCCCGTGGTCACCTTCCGCTCGTCCGAGAGGCCGCCCCAGGTGCCGTCGGAGAGCCGGGCCCGGACCCGCACCCGGTGTGTGACACCGGCCTGGCGCCCCGCGTAGAAGCTGTACTCGGCCCGCTCGCGCGGCGCGTCGCCGCCGTAGACGAGTGAGGTCGCCGGACGGCCGTCCAGGTGGATCTGGTACTCGGTGACCACGCCGTCCGTGCGCGGCGGGACCCAGGAGAGGTCGATGTAGTACGCCCCGTCGGCGTGGTGGGAGGTGGCGCGCAGGGCGGTGGGCGCGGTGGCGCCCCCGTCGTCGGTGCCCGGGGTGGTGAGCCGGACGGTGGCGCTCGCGGGGGAGACGTTGTCGGCGGCGTCCCGAGCCCGGACCGTGAAGGAGTAGCGGGTGCCCGCGCGCAGCCCCGTGACGACGGCCGCCGTCTGCCCGCCGCCGACGCTGTGCACCTTGGTGTCTCCCTGGTGGATGTCGTACGACACCACACCGCGGTCGTCGGTCGCGGCCGACCAGGTGAGCTGCACCGACCGGCTGCCCGCCGCGCGGCCGTGGGCATCCTGCGGGCGTGTCGGGGCGGCGTCGTCGGCGACCGCCGCGGGGGTCGTCGCCCGCACCTCCCGGCTGCGGGGGCCGAGTCGCCCGTCCGCGTCGCGTGCCCGCACGGTGAAGGCGTAGGCCTTCGAGGGGTGCAGCCGGGTGACGTCCACCATGCGTTCGGAAGCCGGCAGCCGCTTCACCAACGTGCCGTCGCGATAGACCTCGTACGTCTTGACCTCGTCGACCGCGTTCCACATCACGTGCACGGTCGTGGCGCTGCCCGCCTCCGCGGTCACACCCGTCGGCGCCCCGGGCAGCCCGCCCCCGTCGCTGCCGTCGTCGCCCACGGCCCAGCCGCAGGACGTGACCAGGGCGAGTGCTCCGCAGGCCAGGACGCAGCGGCGCACGACGGAGGCAAGGGAGGCGAGGGAGGGAACGGTGGGAGCGGCGGGGGCGGCGGGGGCGGGAACGTGTCGCACGGCGCTGCCTCCGGGGCGGCTCGGATGTGACGGGAATGGTCCGGACCAATATGACGCTGGTGACGCGATCACATCAAGAGGGTGGTCGTTGGTGACCACCCGGGAGCGTTACGTATGCTGACTGCCCTCACGGCCGAATCCCCGGAGGCGCCGGGGAGTTCGAGCCGGTGGCGCGGACCGCTGTCGTCGCTGAAGCCGCGCCGGCGTGGGCGGCCGGGCGGGCCGGAGCCGGTACAGGCCCGGCCCGCCCGCCCCCGGTCGCGGTGACCGGACGCGCACCGCCCGCACCGCGCCGGACGCCATCCGGGCGTGCACCGTCTGGCCCACAAAAGGTGGCCGCGGGAGCGATTCGGGGACAGATGAGGCCGAGTGACCGTCCATGTCCCCCAGGAGAGGCCACAACGTGCGTGTCCAGTCGCTGACACTGGTCGCGGCCAGCGCCGCCCTGCTCGCCCCCACGACCTTCCCCGGCGCCTCGCCCCAGCCCCGCCCCGGCTCCCAGGCCCAGCTCCGGTCCGGCCCCCAGCCCCAGCCCCAGCCCGACCCGGTCCGGGCGGGCAGGTCCGGTCACCGGATCGGACCGGTTCCGCGGTCCCAGGCCGGTCCCGTACCGCCGGACCGGACCGGGCCCGGGACCCGGCAGCGGGAGAGCGGGCGTGAGGGGCCCGTCCGCGCCGAGGAGCTGCTGGCCAAGGTGCGGGGCTGCGAACCCGTCTCGCACGGGCGCTACCGCACCGACGCCGGAGCGCCGGCGGACATCCCGGTCTGCGGTACGGACGACGCCGTGTACTGGAAGGCCGACCTGGACGTCGACTGCGACGGCCGGCCCGGCGACCGCTGCAACAGCGGCACCGACCCGCACTTCACCCCCGCCACCGCCTACGCCGGATCGGACGGCCGCCCACTGGACGCCGAACGCCTGCCCTACGTGGTCCTGCCCCAGCCCAGCGGCATCTGGGACCACCGCGAGCACGACGTCCACGGCGGATCGGTCGCGGCCGTCGTCCACGGGGACCGGGTGCGGTACGCGGTCGTCGGCGACATCGGCCCCCGCGACCTCATCGGCGAGGCCTCCTACGCCGCCGCGCAGTCGCTCGGCATCCCGGCCGACCCGCACGGCGGCGGTGCCGCATCCGGCGTGACGTACATCGTCTTCAAGGACAGTGAGGTGGAGCCCATCGAGGACGGGGAGGCCGCCGAGGAGACGGGGGAGCGGCTGGCGCGGGAGTTCGTGGGCGACTGAACCACTGCCGCGCCGTGCGCGGCGAGCACCTCGGGCAGCCGCCCTGACCGTGGAACACGAGGCCGCGCCCGGCGCCGAGGCGATCCGGACAGCCGACAAAACTGCTGAAACCGCACATCGGCAGCGTGAATGCCTTCTGAGGGACCGTCCGTGCGGAAACGCCCGGCCGGCTCCCCGGCCGGGCGTTCCTGTGGAACGGACGACGCGCGACATCCCCGGCGCAGGTCAGGACAGTCGGGCGGGTGAGAACAGAGTCAGGTCTCTCCCGGCCTCCTGGTGCCTCAGGTCCGGCGACCTCAGAAACGGCTGCGCCAACGGATCTCGCGCAAAGGCACGGTCGGGGATGGGCGGCAGTCTGTCCCCTTCGTACAGCACTGCCGAGTCCCAGTCCTCGGGGTCGGCGGGGCCCCCGACTTGTCGCGGTCCGCCCCACGCCCAAGGTCCTGGCCCGTCGTCCGCGACCGTGACGGTCCTGGCGGGCTGCTTCGGGAGCCGGCAGGACCCGGACAAGGCCACCGCCGGAATGCCGGGACGATTGGAGAGGCTTTCCGGAGAGCTGGGTGCCGCGCTCTCGAGACACCCGGCGTGGGCGATCACGCCGCTGCCGCTGGGCGGCACCGAGGGCTCCGGCATGTCACTCGACTTCGAGCTGCTGACCAGCGTGCTCGCCGGCGCTCACGTCTTCTCCGCCGTCCACCCCGGCGCCCCATCCGGTCGCAAGCGCCGCACCGCCCGAACACCCTGCTCATCGCTGTCGACCCCGCCTTCCGGGCAGCACGGAGGATTTCACGGAGGCCGTGGACGAGACCCTCGGCACCCCGAAGCGGCTGCCCGTCCCGGACGTCACCGACGGAGTGTCCCGCCCCGGTGCGAACGGTACCTGTGGCGCCGGACGTGTGGCGGGAACTCGCGGAGCGGGCGGCCGAGTTCGGGACCACGCCGCTCGAGCCCGCGGAGGACGCCACGGGTACGTCACCGGTCGCCGCGGGAGGAGACGGCCGGCGACTCCGCCCCACCGCGCGGATGAGGTAAGGTTGACCTGCGCGATCGCACGGAACGTGGGACGCGCACCGGGACGTGGCGCAGCTTGGTAGCGCACTTGACTGGGGGTCAAGGGGTCGCAGGTTCAAATCCTGTCGTCCCGACTTTACGAAGTCGCAGGTCCAGGGCCGCCTTCGGAGGTATCCGAAGGCGGCCCTGGATCATTTTTGGGGACCAGTGGGTCACCGACGCCGCAGCCCGTGCTCGCGGCCTCCGGGTCGACGCCGACGAAGCCCGGCGCCGAGCGGTCGAGGCTTCCCGGCGCGAACGCGCGCCGAACACCGAGGACGCCCTCGAAGCCGCCCATGCCGGGGTCACCAACCAGCGCGAGCGCGTCGCCGCACCACTGGGCCAGATCGCTGAGCTGCAACAGGACGGGACGACGGACGCCGACGCCGTGCGCATCACCACCGCCAACGGTGCCCTGCGCCGTGACGTCGCCGTGCTCACGAACACCAGCGAACACCAACGAACGCCTCAACGAACGCCTCACGGCCGCCCGAGGCAACGCTCGCTCCGCCGACCGGCGTATCGCCGCACGGGAAGCCAGTATCTCCGAGCAGCTCACCGCCCCGCCCGCCGAGTGAGGCCCGGCCCGGCCGGGGTGAAGGGAACGCCTGTCGCTCGCCTCGGCGGGTGACGCCCGGGATTGCGATGCGATGCGGGCGGTACTCGACGAATCCACCACCACGCCGTACCGGCCATCTGTACTGTGCGATGAACAGACGCGCACTGTGGCGCGGTGGGGGGAGGACACCGGTGGGGTCCGTGGAGATTGAGCTGGCGGACGCGGTCGCGGCCTTGCGCGATGAACTCTTGGCGGCTGCCGCTCGCGGGACCGGGACTGATGTCGCGTTCCAGGTGGGGCCGATCGAGATGGAGTTCGCGGTTGAGCTGCGGTACGACGCCAAGGCCAAGGGCGGCTTCAAGGCATGGGTGGTCACCGCCGACGGGGAGGCCAGTGCCGGGCGGACCCGCACGCACCGGATCTCGGTGACGCTCAACCCGCGGAGGGCGGACGGCGAGGACCTCTTGATCCATGGCGACCGCGACCGGCCTGAAGGGCCGGGCGACGTGTCCGGGCGCATCAGGAACTGACAGCACTGCCCGGACGGGCGAACACGGTGGACTCGGGGGTAGAGCGTGGACGACGGCCGTGTGGTGGGGGTGGACGGGCCGCGGGGCCCCGGGTCAGGCTTTGTGATCAGCCGCAGCCTTGTGCTGACCTCGGCCCACGTCGTACCGCACGTAGGCGGGAAGGTGACTTTCTTCCACCCCGGGGAGAAGGAGCGGTACACCGCCACGGTCGTCTGGCGCGGCACACCGAAGGGCAGGGACGACGCGGCTCTTCTCCGGGCCGAGAACGCCTACCGAGGACCGGGCGGGGCCGCGTCGTCCTGGAGACCGGTCCGCTGGGGCCGGCTGGTCACGCACCGACCCGCAGTCGAGTGCCAGACCGTGGGGCTGCCGAACATCGTCCAGCGCGAGCCGCAGGCGGCCGACCTGTACCGCGTGAGGGGCACGGTCAACCGTACGGACCGCTCCGCCAACAACCGCCACCTGATGCGGGTCGAGGAGCGCCTCGACGGCGGCGGCACTCCGGACCGTACGCGCTCCCCCTGGGGCGGCCTGTCCGGAGCCGCGGTCTTCTGCGACGACGTACTCGTCGGTGTCGTGGCCGTCGACTTCGCCGGATTCGGTCACACCCGGCTGGAGATCTCACCCGCATACGTCCTGCTGAACGATCCGGCGTTCCAGGACGTTCTGGCCGAGGACCGTCTGCCGACACGGATGGAGCCGGCGGAGTGGCAGCGGCTGTACGACCCGCCCGCGCCGCCGCTCCCCGGCGGTCTGCTCACCTCCCCCGCGGCGCTGCTGGACGCCCACAGGGCGGTGGTGCCCTTCCGTGGCCGGGCCCGACTGCTGCACGAACTGGGCAGCTGGTGCGAGCAACCCGGTCTCGGGGTGCGCCTGGTGCACGCGCCCGGAGGGCAGGGCAAGACGCGATTGGCTCTGGAGCTGGCCGATCGGCTGGAAGCGAAACGCTGGACCGTCGTGTGGCCCACCGACCATGCCGACGACGCCACCGTGCAGGAGCTGGCGGACGCGGCCGTGCCGCTCCTGGTGATCCTGGACCACGCCGAGACCCGCCTCGGCCGGCTCACCGTTCTGCTGCGGGCCCTCGCCGCACACCGAGCGGGCACGCCGTTCAAAATGCTCCTGCTCGCCCGTACTCGCGGAGACTGGTGGAGCGCCGCCCGTCGCGCGCATCCTCCGGTCCAGAACGTGGTCGAGGCGGCGCCTGTGACCGCCCTGCCCCCGCTGCAGCCGCACGACATCGACATCCGCAAGGCGTACTGCCAGGCCGTGGACAGCCTCTCCCGCGCCCTGCACGGAGTGGACGGCCGGCAGGACGACGACTGGTCCACCATCGCCAGAGATCTCAAGAAGTCCTGCCGGGAGCGCCTCCGTTCCGCCGAGGACCTTCAGGGGGCGCTCACCCTGCACATGACGGCGCTCGTCGATCTGCTGGACGCCGCGAGGCCGGACCCGGCCCAAGACGCCGACGACCCCGGCCCAGTGCTGGACGAGCGGCTGCTGGACCACGAGATCGCCTACTGGGAGAGCGCCGCCGATCGCTCGGGAACGGGGCTGAGACGGGAGGACCTCCCGCAGCCGCTGGCCGCGGCGTTCCTGTGCGGCGCGGACGACCGCCGGCAGGCGGACACCCTGCTGCGGGGGATACCGGTGCTGTCCGACCTCAGCACCAGGCACCGTTACGCGGTCAGGGACTGGATCAGCGCTCTCTACCCGCCCCGGGGCAGCGCAGCCTGGGCGGAGCTCCGGCCGGACCGGTTGGCCGAGTACTTCGTCGGCCGGCAGTTGCTCGACGATCCGGGCTTCGTGGACGATCTGCTCGCCGACAGCGGACTGACCACGACACAGACCACTCGTCTGCTCACCGTCTACGCCCGCGCCGCCGCTCACCCCGCCCACCGCGGACTGCTCGACGCCGAGCTCACCGCCTTGTGCGTACGCCGCAAGGACATCCTGCTCCCGGTGGCCGTGGACGTCGCCACGCGGGTGGAGCGCCCGGAACCGCTCGTGCGCGCCCTGACGGAGCTGGCCGAGCGCGCGGACGCGACTCCTCAGGACCTCGCGGACCTCGCCGACCGCCTGCCACGGCCCACCCACAGCCTGGGGCCGCTGGCCGTCCAGGTGACGCAACGGCTCGCGGCCGTCCACCGCGAGCAGGCCGAGGCGGACCCGGCCCACCTGGCGAACCTCGCCACCTCGATGCGGCGGCTCACCGGCCGCCTCGGCGACCTGGGACGGCACAGAGAAGCCCTGGCGTCCGCGCAGGAAAGCAGCGCACTGGCCGCGCGACTCGCCGCCAGGGACGGCCGTACCTACCTTCCTCACTACGCGGCCAGTCTCATCAACGTGTCGGTCATGCTCAGCCGCCTCGGGAAACGGGAGGAAGCACTCCGCCGCGCCCGCGAAGCGGTGCGCGCGTACGAGCAGCTCACCGAGGAGACGGACGCGCCCCCCTCCGCCGTCCACATGAGCGAACTGTCCCACGCACTCAGCGCCGTCTCCACCGCCGAAGGCGAACTGGGGCACTTCCAGGAAGCACTCGAGAACATCGGCAAGGCCGTCGGCCTCCGCCGCGACCTGCTGGAGCAGCACGGCGAGACCTACAAGCCCGCCCTCGCCGACGCGCTGAACAACCAGGCCATCTGGTTGAAGGACGCGGGACGCCCCGAGAAAGCCGTCCGGAGGAGCCAAGAGGCCGTGGCGCTGTACGAGGCGCTGGCCGAAGAGCGCCCGGACGCCTTCCGCCCCAGGCTCGCCATGACTCTGGGAACACACGCCAACTGCCTCTCGGCCACCGGCCGGTACACCGAAGCCCTCGCGGCGAACGAGGAAGCGGTACGCATCCGCCGCCGCCTGGCCGACGAAAACCCCGATGCCCACCTCGCCGACCTCGCACTCAGCCTCAACTCCCTGGCGATCAATCTGGACGACGAAGGACAGCACGACGACGCTCTTCCGGCGGCCGCCGAGACCGTGGACCTCTACCAGCAACTGGCGGACAGGGAACCGTCGGTGTACACCCCTGAGCTGGCGGCGAGCCTGAACACGTACGCCAACCAGCTCAACACCGCGGGAAGGACCCGGGAAGCATGCGAAGCCGCCGGAAAGGCGGTCGACCACTACCGGTCCCTGGCCCGGAAGGAACCGGGTGTCTTCACGGCGGATCTCGCCATGAGCCTGACTACGCTGTCCAGCCAGCAGGAGGCCACCGGGCAGCACGAGCAGGCCCTCGCAAGCGCCCGGAAGGCGGTTGCCCTTCACCGCAGGCTGGACGAGCGGCGATCCGACGCCTTCCGCCCGGGCCTGGGGACGAGCCTCAGCAACCTCTCCCTCCGTTGGAAGGCCATGGGCAGGCTCGACAAGGCCCTCGTGCTCATCGATGAGGCGATCGGCATCCAACGTCGCCTCATCGCGGCCGGCCGGACGGGCCCAGCCCACACAGCGCTGGCCATGGCCCTGGCGAACAAGGCCACTTGTCTCCTCGCCATGGGGCAGACGGACGCGGCCGTCCAACCGGCGACAGAAGCGGTGAAGCTGTTCCGCCGCCGCCTGTCGCGGAGCAACCCGGACACGTACAAGCCGCAGCTCGCCACCGACTTGTCCATCCTCGCGTCCCTGCTCACCGTCGCCGGGCACAGAGCCGAGGCGCTGGACAGCTGGGAGGCGCTGGTCAAGGTCCGGAAGACCCTCGCGGCGCGCGACAGCGCAGCCCATGGGCCCCACTACGTCAACGGACTGCTCATGGTGGGCACCCTTCGCTCCGCGTCAGGCCGTCACGACGCCGCGGTGGCCGCTCTGAGGCAAGCCGTGGCCACCTGCCGCAAGCTCGCCCACCCCGACCCGGCCCAGCACCGCTCCCAGCTGGCCGCGTCCATGGCCGTCCTCACCGCCGTCATGACACAGGCAGGCCGGCGCCGGGAAGCGCTGCCGACGGCCGAAGAAGCGGTCACGCTGCTGCGCGATCTCCACCGGGAAGATCCGGCGCAGCGGCCGGTGTTCGCCGACGCGCTGCTCCTCCTCGGTGTGCTCAGACACTGCGTGGGACATGCGGAGGCACGCCATGCCCTCCAGCAGGCCGTCGACACGGCACAGTCCCTCGCCCCTGCCGTCCAGGGCCCCGTCCTCACCCGAGCCCTTCTGGGTCTGGGCACCTGGGCCGGGGAACAAGGGCAGACCGCCGAGGCCATGTCCCACCTCGCGCAGGCGGTCGCTGCCGCCCGGTCCACCCCCGAGGATCCCGCCCAGAAAGCCGCCCTCGCGTCCGCCCTCTGGAGTCTCGGCCGCTACGCCCCCCGGGACGAGGAGGGCAGTCGTGCAGCGCTCGGCGCGACCGCGGAGGCGGTGGGGATCTGTGACAGCCTGGTGCGGGCGGACGCCACCGCGCACGAACCCCTGCTCGCCGACGCGCTGGCCGTCCACGGCCTTCGCTCGGCCGTAGCGGGACGGTATGCCGAGGCTCTTCGCATCACTACGGAGGCCGTTGACCTCAGCCGCCGCCTGGCCGACGGGGACCCCACTGCCCACCACATCCGCCTCGCCGACGCGCTCTCCGCGCATGCCGAGGCCCGGCTCCTGGCGGACGTTCACCACGACGAGGCCCGCGAGACCGTGGCGGAGGCTCTCACCCTGTGGCGCGGCGTCTCTCAGCACGAACCCGGACTCGCCGCCCCACGCCTCTCCCATGTACGGGACACCTGCACACGGCTACGCGGCGAAGACCGGACTGGCTAGCCGGTCGGCGCGGCAACCGGCGATGCCTGCCGTGGCGCACAACGGAACTCCACGGACTCCCGATCGAGTGGAAACAGCACCCGACTGAAGAAAACCGTCATGTACCTGTCCACTCTGTTCGAACCCAGGTCACTGGCCACAGACAGCCTTCTCCGGCCGGAAGACGTCGCGGACCTCCAACGGGAGCCCGCGGGGTCAGCTGGGCGTCCCACGGCCGGCAGCACGCAGGACGGCCTGCGCCGAGGACAGGCGTTCCATCTCGTCACGGTCGCCGTCGGCGCCGCTCGCGACGTCGTCCGCCCAGCCGAGCAGCTGGTGGAGGTGGGGGTCGGTCGCGCCCGCGACGATGCGAGGCTCACCCACGACGACTTCGCCGCCCGTTCCGTCGACGGCGATGAGCGTGCCCTCGGGCAGGGTGCGCCCACCCGCCCGGACGCAGCCGTCGGCGGCGTCGACGGTGAGGCCCGTGGCTCCCACGACGGCGGGCTTTCCCATCGCCCGCGCCACCACGGCCGCGTGGCTGGTCGGCCCGCCGCGTGCGGTGACGACCCCGGTCGCGGCGGCCAGGCCGTGCATGTCGAGCGGAGAGGTCTCCGGGCGCAGCAGGACGACCGGTCCGCCCGCCGCCAGCCGTGCCGCGCTGTCGGCGGTGGTCGCCACCCGGCCGACGGCGACTCCCGGAGAGGCTCCGAGCCCTCGGGTGAAGACGTCCCGGGAGTCGATCGCCGTGATCCGCGGCGTCCGCACCTGGGCGAGGTGCTGCGGTGAGACGCGCAACAGCGCCTCGTCACGCCCGATCGCTCCCGCCTCGGCGAGGTCGACCGCGACCCGTACCGCGGCACGCCCGACGAACCGCCCGGGACGCACCTGGAGGATCCACAACTCGCCTGCCTCGAAGGTGAATTCGACATAGCAGGCGTCGCGGTAGTGCGCCTCCAGCTGGTCCAGGGCGGTCAACAGACGGGCCCATACGGCGGGTTCCCGGTCGGCCAGCTCGCGCAGGGGGCCGGTCAACGAGGTGCCGGAGACGACGTCCTCGCCCTGGCGGCCGAACAGGACCTCACCGAACGGTACTTGCTCACCGGTATTGGGGTCGCGGCTGAAGGCGACACCCGTACCGCTGTGCTCATCGCGGTTGCCGAACACCATCGCCTGGACGGTCACGGCCGTGCCGAGGTCGCCGGGGATGTCGTGCAGGGCCCGGTAGGTCTTGGCGCGCGGAGTGTCCCAGGACGAGAACACCGCCTCGACGGCGAGCTCCAACTGCCGGGCCGCGTCGTCGGGAACGGGCTCGCCGCTGTGCTCGCGGACGAGCCGCTCGACCTCGCGGATCGCCGTCTCGAAGGCGCTCGGGTCACCGTCGCGCCCGGCGATCGCCCGGTCCACGACGGCCAGGCTCTCCTGGCCCACGCCGACGACCTGGGAGGCGAAGCTGGTCAGGAACCGCAGCCGCGAGTCCAGCGCGAAACGCGGGTCGCCCATCTCCTCGGCCAGCGCGGCCGTCGCCCCGGAGGTGAGCCCGAGGTTGAGGACGGTGCTCATCATGCCGGGCATCGACACCTTGCCGCCGGAGCGGACCGACACCGCCAGCGGACGCTCCGCGCCGCCGAGCTCGCGGTGCGTGGCGGCCTCCAACTCGGCCACGGCGGCCGCGAGTTCGGCGACGAGACCGTGGGGCAGCCGCCCGGTACGGAGGTAGGCCCGGCATGCCTCCGTACCGATGACGAACCCCGGTGGCACGGGCAGCCCCAGACGTCGGAGCACGATGAGCCCGTGCGCCTTTCCGCCGAGGACGTCCACTGTCTCCTCGACCTCTGCCGAGAGCGGGTGAATAAAGGTCATCGCGTTGTCATCTCTGCGTCGCCTCTGCTGCTTCGGCTGCGGGGGAGAGGGGGTGCCACCGGCGGCGGCCGGTGGGTTCAGTGGCGTGGGATGCCGAGCGTGGCCAGCAGGTCCTCGTGCAGCTGGAACCACACGGTGTGGTACGAGGCGGTGCTGTCCGTCACGTACTCCAGCGCGCCGGACCTCGCGCGGGCGAGCGCGTCCGCGAGCCGGACCGGATAGCGCCGGAACCGGAGCAGGGCCGCGGACAGCTCCGCGCACAGGGGCTCGGCACGCTGGTGGAACTCCGTGAACCGGTCGAGGACACGGGCGTCGTAGGAGGAGTCGCTGTGGTCGTTCATCGTCATGGCGCCGTTGACGGTGCGGGTCTGCCATGCCGTGCAGAGGTCGAGGAGTTCGGGGTTGAGGACGAGGAACCGGTCGAAGGCCGCGGTCAGAGCGGGTCGTACACCGGCCGTCGCCACCTCGTCGGCGATCCGCTCGGCGTCCGCGGCGCGGCCCGCGTCCGTGAGACCCCAGCCGCCGAAGTCGCCCGCGGTGCGCGTGACGAGTCCGGCGACGGCGAGGTCGATCAGTTCCGACTCGACGTCGGACTCGGGCAGTCCTGTCGCCCCGGCCACTGCGGACAGGCCCGAGAAGCCGATGCAGCGAAGGGCGTGGAGCACCAGCAGATCGGTGCTGGTGGCGTGGGACGAAACGGGTTGGGTCATGGTGCGGCCCCATCGGGTGTGGTGTGGGAAACGTCTGCGGTGGTGAGGTCGTGGGTCGCCGCGGCATGCGCGGCACCTGGTCCTTGGGCTCGGGTGACGATCGTGTCGTGCCGTACGCGGACCGCGTACTCGGTGGTGTCGTCGGCGTCCGGTACGCCGACGGCCGACGCCAGCAGGCCGCGCTCGTCGAGGACGAGGCGCAGGCGCGGCCGGCTGTCGGGGTCGAACGCGCGCCACAGGCAGCGGGCGAAGTCGCCGATCCTCAGTTGGACGAGGCGTCCGATCTCGGCGGGAGCGGCCGTGGTGACGGCCACGGTGATCAGATCACCGGCCCGTGCGCTGCGGACGGCCTCTTCCGCGGCTTCGAGACGGTGGGTGCCGAGGACCGTGATCACACCGCCCTCGGTGAATCCGACCATGCGCCGGCTGAGCAGGTCCGGCAGCTCACACGGCGGCTCCCAGCGGTCCCGGCAGGCTCGCGCGGGCGGGACGTAGGGCAGGTGCGGGGGGTCCCAGGTGTCGGCGAGGGCGAGCCCGTCCAGGTGTGCGCAGGCCTGTGCGATGTCGAAGGGGTCGCCGAATCCGAGGGCCGGGTCCGCCGAGGCGCCCGGACCGTCCAGCAGCCGCAGGACCAGCTGAGCCCGCCGTACCTGTCGCGCGGGCGGCGTCTCGGTACAGGCGCGTGAGTCCAGTGACTCCAGCGCGAGCGCCAGCAACAGCGCCTCCAGGCGGGTCACTTGGCCGAACGCGGCACGGATCGGTTCCTCGTCGAGCACCTCGGTCAGTGAACCCAGGTGCGCCCGGCCGGCGGAGGGGCTTCGGTCGGCCAGCGGCAGCCGTTCGAGCCAGATGCGGGCGAAGGTCCCCAGGGCCTCGGCGGTGGAGGTCCGTGCGTGCGGCCGCCCGCCCGCCCGTGACGCCGCCGAAGGACGGATCCCGCCGACGGTGCCGTCCTCCGTGGCGGCGCGCTCGACCATGTCGATCAGCACGGCCAGATAGAGGGCGCGTTTGCTCGGGAAGTTCGAGTACACCGCGCCACGCGTCAGTTCGGCCCGCTCGGCGATGCGGTCCACCTTCGCCGTGGCGTATCCGCGCTCGGTGAACTCGGCCTTCGCCGCGGTCAGCACGGCGGCGCGGGTGCGTTCCTGCTGTTGAGCCCGTGTCAACCGGACCATCCGCAACCCCTTCCGTTCGTACGTTGCCGTCGTGTGCGCCGTCGGTTCGGCTGTCAAGCGTCTCCGCTCACGACAGAAGATACACCGAACATCCCGATGATGAGACCATCCGAGTGCCGGATGGTGCGGCGCGGGCCGACGGGCGAAGTCGACAGAGCGACCCCGGGACACCCCGGGACCCGGCCGGAAAATCGGATGTTTATTTCTCGGTCACTGGTTTCCGTGGCTCGCGGAGCGGCCGCCCGCCGAATGGTTCTGATGAATTCTTGCCCGATTTCTCGCGGGTTGGGATGCTCGAGCGATGGGTGAACGAGCATCTTATGAATGCCTCAGCCGCGACGACATCGAGGACATTGCCCGCTGCGCCGTCCTCGGCGCGTACAGACCGCACCCCCGTTACGTTTTCGGGCTCTCGTTCATGGCGGTCGTGCCCGGAATTACCCTGCTGGTGTGCGCAATGGCATTCCGGCTGGCGCGTCGGCGTTTGCTGCGCCGCCTCCGGCGGTCCCACGGCGGCGCCCGCTTCGACTGGCCGGATCTGCTCGCCGAGGTGCGCCGCCGAGATCGGAACATCAGCTTCCGTACGTGATGACCGTATGTTTCGCCGTCCCGGACCATCGGGACGACGCGTCCGGTTCACTCCCCGTCGACGCCGCTCCATCCGTGCGGTATCAGGCTTCCGAGGCATCTGCGCCGGTTCAAACCATCAGTCTGCGAGGGGCCTGCCGAATGCTCTGTACAGACGCTTCGTCTTGACAGGCATCGGCCGAAAGCGATCAAATTTGCGCAGCGTCACGGTGCTCCCTGATCGAAGGGTGAACAAGGAATCCGATGGACGGGGATATTCTGCAACGGGGGGGCGGTGTTCGTATGCGAAGGCTCTGCGGACTGCGATTTATTTCTACCGTCACGAGATGACCCCAGTCTTCTTCCTGTATGAGCAGTTATCGCGGCGAAATGACGCCGAAACGGCCTGAGGGAAAATGAAGCGGTGCGCCTTCACGGCGCCCCGGCCCGCCGCCGAACCGTGAACGCTCTATCGACTTATCGCCTCCGCCCGCTCGGCATGACGCGCCGCTGAGCCACACCGGAAGCACCCGTCACAGCAGAAGCGGCCCTACCAGGCTGCCCATTTCCACCGACGCACGATCGCCTTCCGGCCCCCAACCACGCACCCCGAGGTGATTAATCAATGATCGGTAGGTTAAAAGCCCATGCCGTTCGGACGGCGGAGGTGACCGGTGTTGACGTCCAGGGACGGGGCGGCGGGAGGGGCACGGCTTCGGCCGCCGGGAGCGCACCGCCACCGGCCGGCGAGAGCGTGCCCGTCGAAGCCCTGCAGACGTCGGGCGGTCCCCGCACCGGCGGGGAGGACGCGGAGCACGTCCGCCTGCTGGCGGCGCTGCACACACCGCTCCCGCCCATCGTGGTGCATCGCCCTACGATGCGCGTCATCGACGGCGCCCACCGACTGCGCGCCGCACTCCTGCGCGGCGACGACCACATCATGGTCCGCTACTTCGACGGCGCGGAGGCCGACGCCTTCGTCCTCGCGGTCCAGCTCAACAGCGAACACGGACTGCCGCTTTCGCTCTCCGACCGCAAGGCCGCCGCGGCCCGGATCGTCGCCTCGCACCCCCAGTGGTCCGACCGCAGGATCGCCGAGGTCGTCGGGCTGGCCGCGAACACGGTGGGGGCCGTACGGCAGCGTTCGACTGCGCAAAATGAGCAGCCGAACGCCAGCATCGGCCGGGACGGACGGGTGCGCCCCCGCAACGGAGCCGAGGGACGGCTGCGCGCGGGGGAGTTGATGAGAGCCAACCCGGAGGCCTCGCTGCGCGAGATAGCCAGGCTCGCGGGGATCTCCGCGGCCACCGCCAGCGATGTCCGGGCCCGGCTCAACCGGGGGGAGCCGCTGGTCACGCCGCAACAACGGCAGGCCGTGGCACGGGAGAACCCTTCGGGAGCGATGCCCCGGCGCTCCTTCCGGCCCGACGGCCCGGCCAGCGACGTCCTGTTGGTGAGCCTCAGCAAAGACCCCTCTTTGCGGCTCACCATGGCCGGCAAGATCCTGCTGCGCGCGCTGCGGGTCTGCTCGGTCGACGCGGACGGATGGGCCCGCATCGTGGAGGCGGTGCCGCCCCACCGCCAGGAGGTGGTGGCCCGCCTCGCCCGGGAGTGCGCCACCGCGTGGCAGTGCCTCGCGGACCGGCTGTCGGAACGGACGGCCGAGACGTCGACCGAGGCGGGGTGAACCGTTTCCCCGGGTCCCTGTCCGAGAACCGGACGGCGAGTGGGGAGTGGCGCCGGGGCACGGCCGCGCGGTGCGGCCGTGCCCCGGCGTGCGTACGGGTCGTGCATACGGCTTGTGCGTACGGCTCGTAGGTGGTCGCCGCGCTCAGGACGCGTCGAGGAACGCGCGGACGTCGCGGGCGAACTCCGGCGTCCCCAGGACGTTGTGACCACGGCGGGGGTACCGCACCAGCTGGGCGCCCGGTATCCCCGCCGCGGTCTCGTCGAACATCTCCTGAGGCCACAAGTAGTCGCGTCCACCGCACAGCACAAGGGTGGGCGCACCGACCTCGGCCAGCCGGTCCCGGACATCGAAGCCGTCCTCGGCCAGCAGTGTCGCCCTCATGTCCGAGGGGTCGCGTGGCGGCGGATTCAAGCGTCCCGCCAGCCACAGCGGCACCATCAGCAGGCGTTGCAGCACCGGGTTGCGGGTGAGGGCGGGGGCCGCTCGATGCATGCCGGAGCGGCCCCGTTCGGCCGCCGCGATCAGATCCCGGTGAAAGCGCCTGCCGACCGGCCCCAGGGTGTACGCGGCGCAGGCCAGGACCAGCCGGTCGACCACGTCGGGGTGGTCGACCGCCAGTTGCAGGGCGATCGAGCCGCCGGTCCCGTGTCCGAGTACGGGCACGGGGCCGGGGAACCGCGCGCGCAGTGCCTCGGCGTGTTCGGTGGCCAGCTCACTGATCGTCGTGCCGACCGGCATGCCGGGGCGACGGTTGGTCCAGAAGACCTCGTACCCGGCGGCGACGAATGGCGCCACCAGTCGGGCCGCTCGGCGCCGCTGCGCACCGGGCGGCGGCACCGTATGCGTCATCGTGAATCCGGACAGGCACACCAGCGGCTTTCCGGAACCGAAGGCGAGATGGGGCAGGCCGGTGCTGAACGTGCCCTGCTTGGTCGCGATATCCATGGGTCACCTCTCGTACTCGTCGTACTCGATCAGGATGTGCGTGAGTTCGTGGTCACATCGCGTGTGCGCGGCTACGCTGACGTCCGGACCGGGGCCACCAAATATCGCACGGAACAGGCGGGTTGGTCGCCGAGCCGGTCTCGGAAGAAGAGGCGAGGTGTCATATTGTCCGCCGTACTGCGTCCACAACACCTGGGTCCGTTACCGGAATTCATGACCGGTGCCGACATCGTTCCGGTAAAGCGAATACGAACGCCGCCCGGTGACGAGATGTGGTTGGTGAGCGACTACGCCCTGGGACGCCGGGTGCTGTCCGACCGGCGGTTCAGCAGGGCCGCCGCGGTGGCACCGGGCGCCCCACGGCTGAACTCGGCGGCGCCGTCCCCCACATCGATGATGAGCCTGGACGGTACCGACCACGCCCGGCTGCGCAGGATCGTCGCGGCCGCCTTCACCACGGGCAAGATGACCGGCATGGCCCCGCTGGTGCGGCGGACGGCAGCCGATCTGCTGGCCGGCATGAGCCGCCTCGACAGCCCCGCCGACCTGGTGTCCTCCTTCGCCGAACCACTGCCGGTGGCCGTGTTGGGCACCCTGCTCGGAGTGCCCGTCGAGGACCGGGAGATCTTCGGTTCCTGGGTGGAGGTGCTCTTCGACATCACCGCCAGCAGCGATCTGGAGAAGAGCCGGCAGCGGCTCCGGCTGGTCGACTACATGTCCACCCTGATCGACCGCAAGCGGCTGCGGGACGACGGCGACCTCCTCACCGACCTCATCCGGGCCCACGACGGCGATGCCCTCTCCCAGGCCGAACTCGTCAGCCTCGGCCTCGCGCTGCTCACCGCCGGTTATGAGACGACGGTCGGGCAGATCGGCCTCGCCGCACTCGCCGTGCTCCAGGAGGATATTCCCCGGGAATTCGTCAAGGACGATGCGCGGGCGGACGCACTGGTCGAAGAATTGCTCCGTGTCACCCCGTCGACAGCGATCAGTTTCCCGCGAGTGGCTCTCGAGGACATCGAACTCGGTGATATCCGGGTACGCGCGGGTGAAGCGGTGGTCGTCTCCTTGCTGCACGGAAATCGCGACGACAAGGTATTCACCGAACCGGAACTCCTGCGGGACGACAGGCCATCGACCCATCTCACCTTCGGACACGGAATACACCGCTGTCTCGGAGCGCCCCTGGCGCGGCTCCAGGTGCGGACGGCGCTCCTTGAACTGTTCGATTTCTTTCCCGCACTGCGGCTGGCCGAGGACGGGCCCGCGGCGCCCGCCGTCGTGTGGAAGGACGGACTGATCACCCGGGGCCTCAGCTCGCTGCGGGTGACGTGGTGAGCCGTCGCCGGCACCCGTAGGACACGGAGCCACAAAGACCGACAGAACCAGAAGTACCGGCGGAAACCAGTGGGATCAGAAGGGGCAGGGAACCGACAGTGGCTGCACACGTGGCGGACGGCATGGCGGAGCCGGAGACGGCGCAGGACGAGCCGATCGCGATCATCGGCATGGCATGCCGCTTCCCCGAGGCCCCCGCGCCGGGCGACTACTGGCACCTGCTGCACGACGGCCGCTCGGCCATCAGCCGCTCGTCCGAGACCGGCAGGTACGAGGGGAGACTGCCCGACCGGGACCGGTTCGACGCCGGCTTCTTCGGCATATCGCCGCGTGAGGCGAATGCCATGGACCCGCAGCAGCGGCTGGCGCTGGAACTGAGCTGGGAGGCCCTTGAGTCGACGGGACTGCTCCCCGCCGAGCTGCGCGGCGGCGACACCGGCATCTTCCTCGGCGTCTCGGCCAACGACTACGCCGGTGTCGTCCGGCGCGACGGAGCGGCGCCGCTCTCGCACCACGCCATGGCGGGCATCCACCGCAGCGTCATCGCCAACCGCGTCTCGTACGTACTGGATCTGCACGGTCCGAGCCTCACCGTCGACGCGGGCCAGGCCTCGTCCCTGGTGGCCGTGCACCTGGCCTGCGCCAGTCTGCGGGGCAACGAGTCGTCCCTGGCCCTGGCCGGCGGTGTGCAGCTGAACCTCACCGAGGACGGCGCGGAACTGGCGGAGGCCTTCGGCGGGCTGTCTCCGGACGGCAGCAGCCGTGCCTTCGACGCGCGCGCCAACGGGTTCGTACGGGGTGAGGGCGCCGGCCTCGTCGTGCTCAAGCCGCTGGCCCGGGCGCTGGCCGACGGCGACCGCGTCCACGCGGTGATCAGGGGCAGCGCCGTCAACCACGACGGCAGCGGCGCGGGACTGACCGTGCCCAGCGCGGCGGCGCAGGCCGACGCCTTGCGCGCGGCCCACCGCCAGGCCCGGATCGCCCCCGAAGACGTGCAGTACGTCGAACTCCACGGCACCGGCACGAAGGTGGGCGACCCGATCGAGGCGGACGCCCTCGGCACGGTGTTCGGCGCACGACGAAGCGGCCGCGATCCGCTCCGGGTGGGCTCGGTCAAGACCAACATCGGCCATCTGGAGGCGGCGGCGGGCATCGCCGGCCTGCTGAAGGTCACCCTGGCCCTGGCCCACGGCGTCATCCCCGCGAGCCTCAACTTCGAGTCGGCCAACCCCGGGATCGACCTCGACGCGCTCGGCCTGTGCGTGCAGACGCGGGCCGAGCAGTGGCCCGCGCACGAGGGCGCGGAGCGGGTGGCCGGGGTCTCCTCCTTCAGCATGGGAGGCACCAACTGCCATGTCGTCGTGTCGGCGGTGCCCGACGTGTCCCCCGCTCCGACCGCTCCGGACCGACCGGCCGACGACGCCGTCGCGCAGCTCCCGGCGTCCATGCCGTGGGTGCTCTCGGGACGCAGCGCACAGGCCCTGCGGGACCAGGCCCGGAAGCTGCGGGACCACGTGACGGCGAACCCCGCCGGCCGGATCGAGGACCTCGGTTACTCACTGGCCACCACCCGAACCGCCTTCACCCACCGGGCAGTTGTCGTCGCGGCGTCCCGTGAGGATTTCGTGGCGGCTCTCGATGCCCTGGCCCTCGGCACGGCAGCGGACGCGGTCACCACCGGCAGGGTCACGGAGTCGGGGGAGCCGCTGACCCTCGTGTTCCCGGGTACGGCCGACGCGTGCCTTGACGCCGGGCGTGCACTGCTGCCCCGCTCGGCCGAGTTCGAGGCGGCCCTTGCCGCGTACGACGAGGAGTTCGCGCCCTACGGGCTGCCGTCCGCCACCGACGTACTGCGCGGCACTGAGGCCGACGCGCCCGGGCCGGAGGCCTCCGCGGCGTGCGTGTTCGCGGTCACGCTCGCACTCGCGGCGGTCTGGCGCGCGTACGGGGTCCGGCCGGACGCGGTGAGTGTCCCGGCGGGGCCGGGCACGGTGGCCGCAGCGGTCGTCCGGGGCCTGCTGACGCCCAAGGAGGGCGCTCGCCTCGTCGCCGCGGGCCAAGCGGCCCCCGAATGCGTCGAGTTCGCCGGCCCTGCCGCCGCCGACGCCCTGTGGCTGGACGCTACGGGACGGCTCGGCGTGCGTACGCCGGACACGGGATCCTGGAGTACCCCGAACGGTTCGCCGTCCGAGCCGGACTTCGTCGCGTCCCTCGGGCAGTTGTACGTGCGGGGCGTGCGGGTCGACTGGAGCCCCGCTTTCGCCGGCACACGGCCCACGGTCGTCGAACTGCCCTCATACGCCTTCCAGCGGGAGTCGTACTGGTGGCCCGAGGCCGGCACGGAAGCGGTCGACGGCCCGGTGTCCGGACCCACGCCCCGCTCGGGGATCGCTGCCGAGGAGACCGTCTTCTCGGTGGTCCGCGACGTGCTGGGCGGCGGCGCGTTCGACGGCGGAGCGGCGTTCAGGGACGCGGGCTTCGATTCAATGATGCTGGCCGAACTGCGGGACCGGCTGTCCGAGGTGACCGGCCTGGACATCCCGTCGACAGCGGTGTTCGACCACCCGACCCCACTGGCCCTCAGCGATTTCCTGGCCACTCTTCGGGAGGATTCCGCCGAACCCGCTCCCGTGCGGGCCTTCGAAACGACGTCACGCGCATCCACCTCCGGTGATCCTGTGGTGATTGTGGGGATGGCTTGTCGTTTTCCTGGTGGGGTGGTTTCGCCGGAGGGTTTGTGGGATGTGGTGGTGTCGGGTGGGGATGTGGTGTCTGGTTTTCCGGTGGATCGGGGGTGGGGTGCTGGGGTGTTGTCGGGTGAGGTGTGTGGGGTGCGTGAGGGGGGTTTTGTTGAGGGTGTGGGTTTGTTTGATGCGGGGTTTTTTGGTGTGTCGCCTCGGGAGGCGGCGGGGATGGATCCTGCGCAGCGGTTGTTGTTGGAGGTGTCGTGGGAGGTGTTGGAGCGGGCTGGGGTGGCGCCGGGTTCGTTGCGTGGGCGTGGTGGGGTGGGGGTTTTTGTGGGGGGGATGGGTTATGAGTATGGGCCGCGTTTGTGGGAGGGGGGTGGGGGGTCGGCTGGTTATTTGTTGACGGGTTCTGCTGGGGGGATGTTGTCGGGGCGTTTGGCGTATGTGTTGGGGGTGGAGGGTCCTGCGTTGACGGTGGATACGGCGTGTTCGTCGTCGTTGGTTGCTTTGCATTTGGCTGTGGGTTCTTTGCGGTCGGGTGAGTGTGATGTGGCGTTGGTGGGTGGGGCGACGGTGATGGGGACGCCGGGTGCTTTTGTGGAGTTTTCTCGGCAGGGTGGGTTGTCGGGGGATGGGCGGTGTCGTTCGTTTTCTTCGGATGCTTCGGGGACGGGGTGGTCGGAGGGTGTGGGGATGTTGTTGGTGGAGCGGTTGTCGGTGGCGCGGCGGTTGGGGCATCGGGTGTTGGCGGTGGTGGCGGGGAGTGGGGTGAATTCGGATGGTGCGTCGAATGGGTTGACGGCGCCGTCGGGTGTGGCGCAGCAGCGGGTGATTCGTCGGGCGTTGGCGGATGCGGGGGTGTCGGCGTCGGAGGTGGATGTGGTGGAGGGGCATGGGACGGGGACGGTGTTGGGGGATCCGGTGGAGGCGGGGGCGTTGGTGGGTGTGTTCGGTGGGGGGCGGCCGGTGGGGCGGCCGTTGTGGTTGGGGTCGTTGAAGTCGAATATCGGGCATGCGCAGGCGGCTGCGGGTGTGGGTGGTGTGATCAAGATGGTGGAGGCGTTGCGGCATGGGGTGTTGCCGCGGACGTTGCATGTGGCGGAGCCGGTGGGTGGGGTGGAGTGGGGTTCGGTGCGGTTGTTGACGCGGGAGGTGGCGTGGGAGGCGGTGGAGGGCAGGCCGCGGCGGGCGGGGGTGTCCTCGTTCGGGATCTCGGGGACCAACGCGCACGTCATCCTCGAAGAACCCCCTGAGTTCAGCGACTCCGGGACGGGGCCCGGGGGAGTGGACGGGACCGCCGGGCACCCGGCGCCGATCCTGCGGGACCCGCAGGCCACCGCCGGCCTCCCGGGCTCCCGGCCCGACGCCGCCGGCGCCGACCGGAGCAGCGCTGCCGATGAGGCCACCGGGCCCGTGGCGCTGCCGCTGGTGCTGTCCGCGAAGACACCGACGGCCCTGCGCGCCCAGGCCCGCCGCCTCCGTGACTTCCTCTCCGGCGGCGCTGAGCACCGGCCCGCGCACGACGGCCCTGTCGACCCGTCCGCCGTCGCGTACACCGCCGCCTGCGTCCAGTCCGGGTTCGACCACCGCGCCGCCGTGCAGCCCGGTGCGGACGGCGACTACCGAGGGGCACTGGACGCTCTGGCCGCCGGGCGGTCGGACGCCCTGGTGTCGACCGGGAGTGTGAGCGGGCGCGCCCGGGCCGTGTTCGTCTTCGGTGCCGGTGCCGGTGCGGCCGGTGGTGGCCCGGACTTCACGGCCGCAGCGAGGGAGTTGCTGGCCGCGTCCCCCGCGTTCGCCGAGCACGTGCACGAGTGCGCCGCCGCCCTGGCGGTCCATCTCGGCCGTCATGTGGGCGAGCTGGCCCCTGCCGACCCGCCGGAGGCCGTGGCGTTCGTGGTGGGAGCCGGTCTCGCGCGGCTGTGGGAGCAGTGCGGTGTGCGGCCCGACGCGGCACTCGGGCAAGGGGTGGGAGAGATCGTCGCGGCCCATGTCACCGGGGCGCTGACGTTGGACGAGGCGGCACGCCTCTGCGCGGCCCGCGTGCGCGCGGGCTCCGACGAGGAACTGCGAGCGGTCATGGCCGGAGTGACCCCGCGCCGCACGAAGACCGACTTCTGCTCGCCGCGAACCGGCATGCCGCTCGACACCGAACGGGAGCTGACCGCCGAGTACTGGCTGCGCGCCGTACGGGAACCCGCCGACCTCGACGCGGCGCTGCGCCACCTGGCGGACCGCGGCCGCCGCACCCTCGTGGCGATGCCGGCCGCCTCTTCGCTCGTGTCGACACCGCACGGCCGGGGCGCCGGTCGCCCGGACACGGCCGACCACACGGATGCGCCCGACCATCCGCGGGTACCCGGCCACCCGGGTGCGCCCGGCCATGCCGAGGCAGTCGACCCCCCGAACGCAACCGACGACCTGTGGCTGCTGGACGCGCTCCGCCCCGGCGGCGACGGAGCCGGCGGGCTCCTGCCGGCGCTGGCCGCCGCCTACACGCGCGGCCTGCCGGTGGACTGGCAGGCCGTCATTCCCAGGCGGCCCCTGGCCGTCCTGCCGACCTACCCGTTCGAGCGGCGCCGGTACTGGCTGAACGCCGACGCGCCGCGGCCGCCGCACAGCGGGGAGCATGCGCTGCTCGACACCGCCGTCACCCTCGCGGACCGCGACGCGCGGGCGCTCACCGGCACCCTGTCCACCCTCACGCACCCCTGGCTGGCCGACCACAGGATCGACGGGCACACCGTGCTGCCGGGAACAGCCCTGGTCGAACTGGCCGCGCACATCGCCGCCCTCGACGGCGCCGCGACGGTCACCGAACTGACCCAGGAGGCACCGGTCCGCCTCCCCGACGACGGCAGGACGGTCGAGGTCCAGTTCGTCGTCGGCGCGGCCGGCGAGACAGGGGAACGGCCCTTCACCGTGTACGCGCGTCCCCGCCGGGCCCAGGAGTCGGCGCGGGCCGCCGAGGAGAGCCGGGCCGCCGACTGGACCCGTCACGCCACCGGGATCCTCGCGGCGCGAGCTCCCCGGACACCGGCGGACTTCGACCAGGCGGCCTGGCCGCCGCAAGGCGCCGAACCCGTGGAACTGAGCGGCATGTACGAGGAGCTGGCCGAGGCCGGATACGCGTACGGCCCCACCTTCCGTGGCCTTGAGGCCGCCTGGCGGCTGGGCGAGGACATGTGCCTCGACGTACGGCTGCCCGCCGGAACCGACACGTCCGGGTACGGCCTGCACCCGGCGCTGCTGGACGCGACGCTGCACGCGACCGTATGGCAGGGCGCGGCCGACGGCCGCGTACGGCTGCCCTTCTCGTGGAGCGGTGTGCGGGTGTACGGCGGTGACGCGACGGAGCTGCGCGTACGGGTGTCACCGGTCGGCCCGGACGCGGTGGCGCTGCGGATCACGGACCGGCACGGCACGCCGATGGCCGCCGTGGACTCGCTGGTGCTGCGGGCGGCTTCGGACGGTCCCGCGGACGATGGACTCTTCCACGTGACGTGGGGCCCACGGGCCGACGACACCCTGTCGGAACCGGCCTTCGACGCCGCCGCGTGCTGGGTGCTCGGGTCCGACTCGCGTGCGGGCCTCACCGCCGTTCTCGACATGGCGGAGGCGGGTGCGCGTCTCGACGCCGGCGCCCCGCCGCCCGCCGCCGTGCTGGTGCCCTGCCCGCCGTCGGCCGTCGCGGGCGGGGAAGCCCGCGTGCCCGACGGCGTGCGCCGCGCGGCCCGCGCCACGCTGACGCTGCTCCAGAGCTGGCTGGACGACAGCCGATTCGCCGGCACCCGGCTGGTGTTCGTGACCCGGGGGGCGGTACGCACGGGCGCGGGACCCGACGAGGCACCGGTGGATCTGGTCCACGCACCGCTGTGGGGGCTGGTCCGCACCGCGCGATCGGAGCATCCGGGCCGCTTCGTCCTCCTCGACCTCGACGGGGACTTCGACGAGACCCGTCTGACGCGCGAGGTGCTGACCGCCGTGGCGGCCGGAGAAGCGCCCGAACTCGCCCTGCGCGACGGTGCGCTGCTCGTACCCCGGCTGTCGTCCGTACCCCGGCCGACGCCCGAGTCCCGGCCGGCCGGGACGCCGGACCCCGTCGAGGCCGCCGCCTCACCGGTGCGTCCGCACGGCACCGTCCTGGTGACCGGCGGCACGGGTGCGCTCGGCGCGCGCATCGCCCGGCACCTGGTGGCCCACCATGGCGTACGGCACCTGCTGCTGACCAGCCGCAGCGGAACCCGTGCCGCGGGAGCGGACGCCCTGGCACGGGAGCTGCGGGGCATGGGCGCCCAGGTGCGGATCGCCGCCTGTGACTGCGCCGACCGGGAGGCGCTCGCCGCGGTGCTCGAAGCCGTCCCCGCCGACCACCCGCTGACCGGCATCGTCCACGCCGCGGGCGTCGTCCAGGACGCGACCATCCGTGCGCTGACCTTCGAGCAACTCGACGCCGTGCTCGGTCCGAAGGCCGAGGCCGCCTGGAACCTGCACGAGCTGACCCGCTCCGCCCCGCTCGCCTTCTTCGACCTCTTCTCCTCCGCCACCGGCGCGCTCGGCGCCGCCGGACAGGGGAACTACGCCCTGGCCAACACCTTCCTCGACGCCCTCGCCCAGCACCGCGCCGGCCTCGGGCTCCCGGCGCGCTCGCTGGCGTGGGGCCTGTGGGACCTTCCGGACGGGATGGCGGGACGGCTGACGGCGCACGACGTCGAACGCCTCGGACGCCGCACCGGGCTGCGGCCGCTCGACGCGGCCCGCGGTCTGCGCATGTACGACGCCGCCCGCGCCCTGGACCTGCCGACCGTGGTGGCGGCGGCACTCGACCCGGAGTCCGTCCGGGCGTTCGTCCCGGCCGCGGCTCCCGCCATCGCCCCTTCTGCCCCCGCCGCCGCTGATCGGACGGGAACCCCGTGGTCACGACGGCTGGCCGAACTGCCGGAGGGCGAACGGACGACGGAGAGCCGTCGCTTCGTCATGTCGATCGCGGGCGAGGTGCTGGGCGGGAGCGGCATCGACGGCGGGCTCGCGTTCCGGGACGCCGGTTTCGATTCGCTGCTGGCGGTGGAACTGCGCAACCGGCTCTGCGAAGTGACGGGACTGAGGCTGCCGCCGACCGTGGTGTTCGACCATCCGACACCGCTCGCCCTGGGCACGTTCCTGGGTTCTCTGCTCGCGGATCCGCCTTCCGAGACCCCGTCGGTTGAGAAAACGGTTCCGGCTGTTTCACCGGAGCGCCCGACAACCGGAAATTCGGCTTCCTCCGGTGATCCTGTGGTGATTGTGGGGATGGCTTGTCGTTTTCCTGGTGGGGTGGTTTCGCCGGAGGGTTTGTGGGATGTGGTGGTGTCGGGTGGGGATGTGGTGTCTGGTTTTCCGGTGGATCGGGGGTGGGGTGCTGGGGTGTTGTCGGGTGAGGTGTGTGGGGTGCGTGAGGGGGGTTTTGTTGAGGGTGTGGGTTTGTTTGATGCGGGGTTTTTTGGTGTGTCGCCTCGGGAGGCGGCGGGGATGGATCCTGCGCAGCGGTTGTTGTTGGAGGTGTCGTGGGAGGTGTTGGAGCGGGCTGGGGTGGCGCCGGGTTCGTTGCGTGGGCGTGGTGGGGTGGGGGTTTTTGTGGGGGGGATGGGTTATGAGTATGGGCCGCGTTTGTGGGAGGGGGGTGGGGGGTCGGCTGGTTATTTGTTGACGGGTTCTGCTGGGGGGATGTTGTCGGGGCGTTTGGCGTATGTGTTGGGGGTGGAGGGTCCTGCGTTGACGGTGGATACGGCGTGTTCGTCGTCGTTGGTTGCTTTGCATTTGGCTGTGGGTTCTTTGCGGTCGGGTGAGTGTGATGTGGCGTTGGTGGGTGGGGCGACGGTGATGGGGACGCCGGGTGCTTTTGTGGAGTTTTCTCGGCAGGGTGGGTTGTCGGGGGATGGGCGGTGTCGTTCGTTTTCTTCGGATGCTTCGGGGACGGGGTGGTCGGAGGGTGTGGGGATGTTGTTGGTGGAGCGGTTGTCGGTGGCGCGGCGGTTGGGGCATCGGGTGTTGGCGGTGGTGGCGGGGAGTGGGGTGAATTCGGATGGTGCGTCGAATGGGTTGACGGCGCCGTCGGGTGTGGCGCAGCAGCGGGTGATTCGTCGGGCGTTGGCGGATGCGGGGGTGTCGGCGTCGGAGGTGGATGTGGTGGAGGGGCATGGGACGGGGACGGTGTTGGGGGATCCGGTGGAGGCGGGGGCGTTGGTGGGTGTGTTCGGTGGGGGGCGGCCGGTGGGGCGGCCGTTGTGGTTGGGGTCGTTGAAGTCGAATATCGGGCATGCGCAGGCGGCTGCGGGTGTGGGTGGTGTGATCAAGATGGTGGAGGCGTTGCGGCATGGGGTGTTGCCGCGGACGTTGCATGTGGCGGAGCCGGTGGGTGGGGTGGAGTGGGGTTCGGTGCGGTTGTTGACGCGGGAGGTGGCGTGGGAGGCGGTGGAGGGCAGGCCGCGGCGGGCGGGGGTGTCCTCGTTCGGGATCTCGGGGACCAACGCGCACGTCATCCTCGAAGAACCCCCTGCCGATACGTCGGCTCCCGTGGGCACGGACGTACGGAATGCTCCCGCGGGCACGGACGTACGTGACCACTCCTCAGCCGGCCACCGAGGTGACGCGCTGCCGCTGGTGCTGTCCGCGAAGACACCGACGGCCCTGCGCGCCCAGGCCCGCCGCCTCCACGACCTGCTGAGCGGGCCGTCCGGGTCGCATCACCTGCCGGACGACACCCCGGCCGTCCCCGATCTCGCCGCGGTCACCTACACCACCGCCCGCGTCCAGTCCGGCTTCGACCACCGCGCGGCGATCGTCCACGAGGACGGGCGCGCTCTCCTCGACGGCCTCGCCGCACTGGCCGAGGACCGCCCGGCAGCCCCTGTGTCACGAGGCGTGGCAGGCCCCGCAGACGGACGCCGGGTCCTCATGTTCGCCGGTCAGGGCACCCAGCGGCCCGGCATGGGCAAGCAGCTGCACCAGCGGTTCCCGGCGTACGCGGAGGCCTTCGACGAGGCGTGTGCCGCCTTCGACCCGCACCTGGAACGGCCGCTGGCCTCCGTCGTCTTCGCGGAGCACGCGACCGTCGAGGCGGCGGCACTGCACCGGACCGCCTTCACCCAGCCCGCGCTCTTCGCCACCGAGTACGCACTGTCCGAGCTGCTGCGGTCCTGGGGCGTGCGGCCGGACATCGTGCTGGGACACTCCGTCGGTGAACTGGTCGCCGCGCACGTCGCGGGCGTCCTTTCCCTGGCGGACGCCGCCGAACTCGTCGCGGCGCGCGGCCGGCTGATGCAGTCGCTGCCGCCGGGCGGCGCGATGGTCGCGGTACGGGCGGGCCTCGCGGACGTCGAACCGCTGCTCGCCGGCCTGGAGGACGCGGTGGGAATCGCCGCCGTCAACGGCCGCCGGGCGGTCGTGGTCTCCGGCGCGAGCGACGCGGTGTCGACCGTGGTCACCCAGTTGAAGGCCGCCGGGCACCGGACCACGGCGCTCACGGTCAGCCACGCCTTCCACTCACCTCTCATGACGCCGATCCTCGCCGAGTTCCGGGAGATCGCGGCGAGGCTGACGTACCGGCGGCCGGTCCTGCCGCTCGTCTCGAACGTGACCGGCCGGATGGCGAAAGCGGCGGAGCTCATGTCGCCCGACTACTGGGCGGACCACATACGGCGCCCGGTCCGCTTCGCCGACGGGATCGCCACCGCCCGTGCGGAAGGCGGGCGGCACTTCGTGGACATCGGCCCCGACGGCACACTGTCGTCGATGGCGTCGGCGATCCTCACCGGCCTCGCCGAGGATCCCGAGCGGGACGAGGCGCACGGCCGTGCCGTCGTGGTGCCGCTGCTGCGCGGTGCCCGCAACGAGGCGCGGACGGCGGCGGACGGACTCGCGGCCGGTTTCACCTCCGGCCTCGACGTGGACTGGCCGGCCGTGGCCGCCGCCTGGGGCGGCGAACTGACCACGCTGCCGACCTACCCCTTCGAACGCCGGCGGTACTGGCTCAACCCGACGGAGCCGGCGGGAGCGGGCGCTCCGCGCGCCACGGACCACCCCGTGCTGGACCGGCCGCTGGACCTGCCGGACAGCCGTGAACTGGTGTGGTCCGGGCGGCTGGACCCGGCCGAACTCCCCTGGCTGGCCGATCATTCGGTGGCCGGCCGGGCCCTGGTGCCGGGCGCCGTGCTCGCCGAACTGGCCTGCCGGGTGGCGCGCGAGGCGGGGTGCGCCCGGGTGGAGGAACTGGTCCTCGCCAGCCCCCTCGTCGTGCCCGACCGGGCGGCGCTCGAACTCCGCGTGGTGGCACGTGCCGCGGACGGCTCCGGACGTCGGCCCTTCACCGTCCACGCGCGCACGTCCGCCGACCCCGACCCCGAATGGCGGCCCACGGCCACCGGAGTGCTGGCCGGCGCCCCGGACGGCTCCGCCGCCCCGGTCCCGTCGGTGACCTGGCCGCCGCCCGACGCCGAACCCCTGCCGCTGCACCAGGAGGGCGACTACGCCCGCCTCGCCGCCCGAGGCCTCGCGTACGGGCCGGCCTTCCGGGGACTGCGCGCCCTGTGGCGCACGGCCGACGGCATCTGCGCAGAACTCGCGCCGCCGGTGCCCATCGCCTCGCAGACCACGCTCTTCGGCCTGCACCCCGCTCTGCTGGACGCCGCCCTGCACCCGATCGAACTCTTCGGCCTCGCGGACGAGACCTCCGCGTCCGGCGTCCGCGCTCCCGGTGTCCGCGTCCCCTTCACCTGGCGCGACCTGACCCACCACGCACGCCCGAGCACCCCTGGCGTGAGGGTTCGGCTGACGGCCGTGCGCCGGGACGAGGTCGCGTTGGAGCTGTCCGACATGGACGGGAACCCGGTCCTGTCGGTCGGAGGCCTGTCCCTGCGCCCGCCGTCGACGGCGGACGACAGCCGGCTGCGACGCCTGAGCTGGACGACGGCCCACCGACGCGCCGGGGACGAAACCGGGGAACGGGCCGACGGCTCCGCGCGGCCCGACCGGCTCGCGCTGATCGTTCCCGGCGGCGCCACCATCCGTAAGCCGCACGACGCCTTGTCCACCCTGGACGCCGAGCGCTGTGCCGACGTCGCCGAACTGGTCCGACGGGCACCCGGAGGAGTACCCGGCACGGTGGTGATCCCCTGCCCGGCGGGCACGATGGACGAGGTCCGCGAAGTGACCGCCGGTGTGCTGGCCGTCGTACAGGAGGTACTGGCCGAACCGGCGCTCGCCCGGTGGGGGATCGCCCTGGTGACGAGCGGAGCGGTCGGCACCGCCGACGACGACCCGGCGACGGACGCCGTGGCCGCCGCCGTATGGGGGCTCGGCCGGTGTGCGCAGCAGGAGGAGCCGGGACGGATCCAGCTGGTGGACGTCGACGCCGGCGAGGAGTCGGCGGAGTCGCTCGCCCGGGCCCTCCGGTCCGGCCTCCCCCAGGTCGCCCTCAGGAAGGGCGAGTGGCTCACCCCGGAGCTGACCCCCACCACCGGCCGGCTGCTCGACGCGCCGTCCGGCGACGGAAGCTGGCGGCTGGACTTCGTCGGACGCGGGACCCCCGACGACCTGGCCCTCGTGGAGTGGCCGGACGCCGACGCGCCCCTCGGCGAGGGCCAGGTGCGCGTGGCGCTGCACGCGGCCGGGGTCAACTTCCGCGACGTGCTGCTCACGCTGGGCGTCGTCGAGCCGGGGGCCGGCGTGCCCGAGGGCGAGGGGCGGCAGAGCGTGGAGGGCGCGGGCGTGGTCGTCGAGGTCGGCCCCGGAGCGGGCCGACTGCGTCCGGGGGACCGGGTGATGGGCCTCTTCGACGGGATCGGACCGGTCTCGGTCACCGACGAGCGGCTGCTCGCGCCCGTCCCGGCGCACTGGTCGTTCGCCGAGGCGGCCGCCGTGCCGGTGGCGTTCCTCACCGCGTACTACGGCCTCGTCGAGCTCGGCCGGCTCCGCGGCGGAGAACGCGTGCTCATCCACACGGCGACCGGTGCGGTCGGCTTCGCGGCCCGCCAACTCGCCCTGCACGCGGGGGCGGAGATCTTCGCCACCGCGAGCCCGGCGAAGTGGCCCGTACTGCGGGACGCGGGCATCGGCTCCGACCACATCGCCTCCTCCCGCGACGACGCCTTCGAGGCGTCCTTCCGTGCCGCGTCCGACGGGGCGGGCATGGACGTGGTGCTCAACTCGCTCGCCGGACCGCTCACCGACGCGTCCCTGCGGCTCCTCGCGCCGGGCGGCCGGTTCCTGGAGATGGGCAAGACGGACCCGCGCGACCCCGAGGAGGTGGCCGCCGCGTACGACGGCGCCGCGTACACCGTCTTCGACATCCGGCAGACGGGGCCCGACGGCATCCAGCGGATGCTGGCCGACCTCCTGCCGCTCTTCGAGGACGGCACGCTGACGCCTCCACCGCTCACCCTGCGCCACGTGCGCGACGCCCCGGCCGCTTACCGGTACGTCGCGGAAGCACGGCACGTGGGCAAAGTGGTCCTCACCGTCCGGGACTTCGACACCGACCGCGCGGTGCTGATCACCGGCGGTCTCGGCACACTGGGCGCGCTCGTCGCCCGGCATCTCGTGACGCGGCACGCGGTACGGGACCTCGTACTGATCGGCCGACGCGGCGAGGCGACCCCCGGCAGCGCCGAACTGGCCGAAGAGCTGCGCGGATCGGGGGCCCGCGTCACCGTCGCCGCGTGCGACGCCGGTGACCGGGAAGCCCTGGCGGCGCTCCTGGGCGAGCTGTCCGGGCGAGGCGTCCGCATCGGATCGGTGGTGCACGCGGCGGGCACGACGCGGGACGCGGCGATCGGCTCGCTGACCGAGGACGCGATGGCCCAAGTACTCCGGGCCAAGGCGGTCGCCGCCCTGAACCTGCACGAGCTGACCGCGTCCCTCGGCCTCTCGTCCTTCGTCCTGTTCTCCTCGGTGGCCGGAGTGACCGGCTCGGCCGGACAGGGCAACTACGCCGCGGCCAACGCCTTCCTGGACGCCCTGGCCGAGCACCGCCGCGCCCGGTCACTGCCCGCGCTGTCCATCGCCTGGGGGCTGTGGGAGCCGGCGAGCGGCATCACCGGGCGGCTGCGCGCCGAGGACCACGACCGGCTCGCCCGTCACGGCATCCGCGCACTGTCCGCGGACCGGGGGCTGGCCCTCTTCGACGAGGCCGTCGCCACCGCGGCACCGGTCGCGGTCGCGGCCCGCCTCACCACGCCCCCGCCCGCCGCCCGGCCGGACACCGCCGCGCCGGCGGACGGGAGCACCACCGCGGCGACGAACGGCGCCGGGCCCGCCGGGCCGCCCGAGGCCGTCCGCCGCAGGTCGCTGCTCGAACTGGTGCGGGCGGAAGCCGCCTCGGTACTCGGACACGACTCACCGGAGGCCGTCGCGCCCGAAGCGCTCTTCCCCCAGCTCGGCTTCGACTCGCTCGGAGCGATCGAACTGCGCAACCGCATCGTCGCCGCGACCGGCGTCCCGCTGCTGTCCACCCTCATCTACGATTTCCCGTCCCCGAAGGCATTGGCGGGCCATCTGCGGGAGGAATGCCCGGACTGGCCCGACGGCGACCGCCCCCCTCACGGAAAGGGAAGCGCGAACGGAATGGAGAACCGCAAGGGAACGGAAAGCGACAGGGGTGCGGGAATCGACGACGGCCAGGGAGTCGACGACGGCCAGGGAGTCGACGACGAAAAGGGAGTCGACGACGAAAAAGGAATCGACGACATGCGGGGGCCGGGCCATGAGCACTGACGCGGGCGGCTGGACGATGTCCTTCAATCCGGGCCGGGACGCACGGTTCCGCCTGGTCTGCTTTCCGCACGCGGGCGGCTCCGCCGGCGCCTTCTTTCCGCTGGCGCGCGCCGCGCCGCCCGGCCTGGAGGTGGTCGGCGTCCAGTACCCGGGACGACAGTGGCGCCGTACGGAACCGGCCGTCACCGACATCCGCGGCCTGGCACGCGGCGCGGCGGACGCGCTGCTGGCCGAGCGGGATCTGCCGACGGCCGTCCTCGGCCACAGCATGGGCGCGCTGGTCGCCTTCGAGACGGTACGGCTGTTGCAGCGGGAGCGGCCGGGCGCCGTCGGGCACCTCTTCGCCTCCGGCAGTCGCGCGCCGTCCCGCCCCCGCGAGGAGGATCAGCGGGCGCGGTGGACCGACGAGCGGATCATCGCCGAGCTGGGCGTCCTGGGCGGCACCGGCGACCGGCTGATCTCCGACGAGGAGGCGCTGCGGCAGGCCCTGCCGGCCCTGCGCGACGACTACCGCGCGCTGGCCGCCTACCGGCCCGCTCCCGGCGCGCGCGTCAGGGTGCCGCTCACCGTGCTCGTGGGGCGCGAGGACCCGAAAGCGGGGCCGGAGCACGCCGCGGACTGGCAGCCGCACACCGGCGCGGCCTTCGAATTCAGGGTCTTTCCCGGCGGTCACTTCTTTCTCGATGAGAACGTCGCGGAACTGCTGGACCTCGTGCAGTGCAGCCTTGTTATGCCACAGCACCCGTGAGAGTCTTTCGGGCGCCATCCAAAAGAAAAGAACGAAGAGAATCGGAGAGGCGATGTCGAATCCGTTCGAGGACGAAAACGCCGCGTACGTCGTACTGATCAACGACGAACTTCAGTATTCGCTGTGGCCGGTGATCGTCGACATTCCCGACGGCTGGCACACGGTGTTCGGTGAGGCCCCGAGGACCGAGTGCCTGGACTACATAGACCAGCACTGGACGGACATGCGTCCCAAGAGCCTGGTGGACGCGATGAGCGCGGCGGCCGGTGCCGAGGACCGCACCGAATGACCGCCCCGTCCGGCCCGGACCGTCCGCCCGCGGCCCGGCCGCGGGTCCGAACGGATCTGGACGGCCTGCCGCTCTTCCGGGGAAGGACCGCCGAACCCGGAACGATCGGCCTGGACTGCAACGAATCGCCGTTCGAGCCGCCCGCCGCCGTGCAGGCCGCGCTGTCCGGCGCGGTCCACGGGCTGAACCGCTACCCCGACAACTCGTCCGCCGACCTCACCGCCCGGCTTGCCGAGCGCCATGGAGTGCCGCCCGCCACCCTCTGCCTGGGGCCGGGGTCGGTGGGCCTGTGCGCGCAGTTGGTCCAGATCACCTGTGCGGCGGGCGACGAAGTGATCGTCCCCTGGCGCTCGTTCGAGGTCTATCCGGCCATCGCCGGGACGGCGGGCGCGGTGGTGCGCCGGGTCCCGCTGACCGCGGGGCACGCCCTCGACCTGCCGGCGATGGCCGCGGCGATCTCCGACCGCACACGGCTGGTCTTCGTGTGCTCGCCCAACAACCCGACCGGGACGTCCGTGTCCCGGTCGGCCGTGGAGCGCTTCCTCGCCGAGGTGCCGCCGGACGTCCTGGTGGTCCTCGACGAGGCGTACACGGAGTTCACCGAGCAGGAGGCCGACCCGCTCGACGGGTTCGGCCTGGTGCGCGACCTGTTGCGGCAGGGGCGTACCAACGTGGTCGCGCTACGTACCTTCTCCAAAGCCTACGGGCTGGCCGGGTTGCGGATCGGCTACTGCCTGTCCGCCCCGCCGGTGGCCGAACTGCTGGGCCGGGTCGCGGTCCCGTACGCGGTCGGCACCCTCGCCCAGCGAGCCGCGGTCGCCGCGCTGGACTGCGAGCGGGAAGTGCGGGAGCGCTGCCGGCACCTCACCGAGGAGCGGGAGCGGGTCCGGGCCGCTCTGCTCGACGCGGGCTGGGACGTGCCGGTCAGCGGCGCGAACTTCCTGTGGCTGCCCGCCGGTCCGGCCGCGGAGACCTTCGCCGCGCACTGCCGCGAGCAGCGGATCCTGGTCAAGGCCTTCCCCGGCGAGGGGGTACGGGTGACGGTCGGCACGGCCACCGAGAACGACGCCTTCCTGGCCGCGGCGGCACGGTTCGCCCCCGTCGACGCGGGCGGCGCCGTCCGGCCGACGCCGCTCGGTTGAGGAGGCACGCTGCGGATCCGAGGGACGAAGCCGTCCGGCCCCATGCGGTACGTGTCCTCCGTTCCGGTGACTTCACCCGCCGGTTTTCAACTTCTGGTTGACAACCGCTGGTTGAAATTGCCAGGCTCCTTCCATGACCGATCATGCGGAGGGGCAGAACGCCCTGGACCGTGCCGAAGATCCCGACCATGCCCGTGCCCGCCGGGAGCATGTGGCGCTGCGGCACGTGGTCGAGCGCCTGGCCGACGCCGAGCGGCCGGGGCCGACCGACCCGCCGGCCCGTCTCACCGCTCAGGAGGCCGTCCATCTCATCGCCTCCCGGGCCGCCGGCGGCGGGCGTTCCGCCGACGCGCCCGAGGTGGACAGGACCGACATCATGGCGGCCCTGACGTTGCTCCCGCGCGCCCGCGCCGACTTGGACGTACTGGAGGCGAGCCTGCTGTTCGTCGCCAGGGACATCGGCCTGACCTGGCAGGACATCGCCTACGGCCTCGGCCTCCGGTCCCCCCAGGCGGCGCAGAAGCGGGCCGGACGCGGCACCCAGAGCCCGGGCCCGACCCCACCGTCACGGCCCCAGACCCCAGCCGCAAGCGACCCCAAGGGTGAATGTGAGCACTGAACTCGCGGTCGAGACCGTCGGCATGGTGAAGTCCTTCGGGACCACCAAGGCCGTCGACGGCCTCGACCTGTCCGTCCCGGCCGGCGCCGTCTACGGAGTCCTCGGACCCAACGGCGCGGGCAAGACCACGACCCTGCGCATCCTGGCGACACTGCTCGCGCCCGACGCGGGCAGCGCCCGGGTCTTCGGTCACGACGTCGTCCGCGAAGCGAACCGCGTACGGGAACGAGTCAGCCTCACCGGCCAGTTCGCCAGCGTCGACAACGACCTCACGGGCATGGAGAACCTGCTGCTGCTCGCCCGGCTGCACGGATACCGCTCCACGGCCGCCCGGGAGCGCGCACGCGACCTGCTGGAGGCATTCGACCTGGTCGAAGCCGCCGACCGCCCGGCCCGCGGCTACTCCGGCGGAATGCGCCGCCGGCTGGACGTGGCCGCCGGGCTCATCGTCCGGCCTCAGCTGATGTTCCTCGACGAGCCGACCACGGGACTCGACCCCCGCAGCCGCAACGAGGTCTGGGCCATCATCCGGGCGACCGTCGAGCGAGGCACGACCGTCCTGCTCACCACCCAGTACCTGGAAGAGGCCGACCAGCTCGCGCAGCGCGTCGCGGTCATCGACCACGGCAAGCTGGTCGCCGAGGGCACCCCCGGTGAGCTGAAGTCCTCGGTGGGCCGCGGCTCACTGCGCGTCGAACTGACGGATCCCGACGATCTGCCGGAGGCGAGCCGCATCCTCGTCGGCGCCCTGGGTGTCCCCGCCGAGACCACCGGCCCGGCCCAGCTCACCGCGCGGGGCACCGATCCCCGAAGCGTGGCGCGCGCCCTGGGCGAACTCACCCGCACCGTCGAGGTCGACGACTTCGCCATGGACCGCCCGAGCCTCGACGAGGTGTTCCTCGCGCTGACCGGGCGGCCCCCCACCTCCGAGGTGCCCGCCGCCCGCAAGCCGGGCCGCAAGTCCGGCCGCAAGCCCGCCACGAACGAGGAGAGCCGATGACGACCGCCGCGCGCCCGATCGAGGCGGAGGAGAGGCTGCTGCGGGTCCTCGGCGAGGACACCCGCCCCCAGCAGCGCCCCGGGGCGCTGTCCACGTCGCTCACGATGGGCTGGCGGGCGCTGGTGAAGATCAAGCGCTCACCGGGACAGCTGTTCAACGCGACCATCACCCCGGTGATGTTCACGCTGATCTTCACCTACCTCTTCGGCGGCGCGATCTCCGGCAGCAGCCGCGAGTACCTCCAGTTCCTGCTGCCCGGCATCCTCGTGCAGGGCGTGCTGTTCATCTCCACACAGACCGGTGTGGCCCTCACCAGCGACCTCCAACAGGGCATCTTCGACCGCTTCAAGTCGATGCCGATCTGGCGGCCGTCCCCGCTGACCGGCGCCCTGATCGGCGACGTGGTGCGCTATCTGATCTCGTCGGCCGTCGTGGTCGCCGTCGGGCTCGCACTGGGCTTCCGGCCCGACGGCGGACTGCTCGGCGTCATCGGCGGCGTGCTCCTCGCCGTCCTCTTCGGCTTCTGCGTCTCATGGATCTGGACGTTCCTCGGCCTGGTGCTGCGCACCCCGCAGGCTGTCTCCGCGCTCGGCATGCTGCTGCTGTCGCTCCTGACCTTCGCCAGCAACATCTTCGCCGAGCCGACCACCATGCCCGGCTGGCTGGAGGCGTTCGTCGACATCAACCCCATCGGGTACGTGGTCACCGCGAGCCGCTCCCTCATGAACGGTGACGGCACGGCCGACCTCACTCCCGCCCTCATCTCCTGCGCGGTGCTGCTGATCGTGTTCGTACCGCTCAGCCTGCTGCGCTACAACAAGAGCGAATAAAGGGAGCGGGCTTCGATTCGGCCCGTCAAAACGGCGTTCCCCTCGTAATTTTTGAACGTTTGCCGCCGGTGGAGACCGTGGATAGCATCGTCCCCACCGCACCGGAAATCGTCCGAATTTTATTGGGGGAGCGCCGTGCTCAACAGTGAGAATTCCCGGGTCGACGTCCCCGAGATCGCGATGGTCGACCCCGAGGTACTCAGCGATCCGATTTCCGCCTATGGGAGGGCAAGGGAACAGACCCCCATAGTGCGCCTCATGGCGCCGGGATTCGGATCGATATGGGCGGTCACCCGCCACAGCGACGCCAAGGCCATGCTGAGCGACCCGCGCCTCGCCATGACCGCCGACAGCTGGAACCAGCGGATCCCGGACGACGTACGTCCCTACATGCTGACCATGTCGCACATGGACGGCGTCGACCACGGCCGGCTGCGCAAGCTCGCCGTACGGGCCTTCACCGCCCGTCGCGCGGCCGCCCGCCGCGACATGATCCGGCAGAGCGCCGACCGGCTGCTCGACACCCTGCCCGGCCTCGCCGAAGAGGGCACCGTCGACCTCCTGAAACACTTCGCCCAGCCGCTGCCCACCTTCGTGGTCGGCGACGTCATGGGCATCCCCGAGGCGGACCGGTCCCTGTGGCGCGCCTACGTCGCCCGGATCAGCTCCGGAGGCCAGACGTACGACGAGGCCCTGCGCGATGCCATCGAGGGCGCCAAACGGGTCATCGGACTACGACGTGAAGAGCCCGGCGACGACCTGGTCTCCGACCTTCTGCGGGCCCAGGCCGAGGACGCGGACCGGATCAGCGACACCGAGCTGGTCACCATGGTGTGGCATACCGTCTTCGCAGGTCAGGACAATCTCGCGAACTTCATCGCCAACTCCGTGGTGGCCCTCCTCTCACATCCGGAACAGCTCGCCGCCCTGCGCGCCGACCCGTCCCTGATGCCCCGGGCCGTGGAGGAGCTGATGCGGTGGCGGCCCCCGCTGCTGCTGACCGCCATCCGCTACGTCCTGGAGGACTTCGAGCTGTGCGGCGCGCAGCTGCGCGCCGGGGACTCCGTGGTGGCGGTGATCGCCTCCGCCAACCGCGACCCCCGCGTCTTCGACGATCCCGACACGCTCGACATCACCCGGCCCGCCGGCGCCGCGGTCCAGTTCGGCTTCGGCCACGGCGCGCACTACTGCATCGGCGCCTCCCTGGCCGCCGTCGAGGCGGAGGTGGCGCTCGAGGCCCTGCTGAGCCGCTTCCCCGACCTCGCGCTCGCCGTCCCGCCCAAGGAGGTGCCGCGGCTGCCCAACCCCGGCAGCTGGCACCTCACCGCGCTCCCGGTCACCCTCTGAGCCCTCCGCCTCCGAGTCCTCCGCGGAAATCGGCTTGCGAAATCACTCGACGAAGCATTTGGCCCATGACGCATTGCCCGGGTGTTCAAGTGCTTTGTTGACGGCAGTCGGGCCGAACCATAGATTGACGACTGCCCGAATTTCCCGCCTCCCGAAAAGCAATTGATTGCAGCACTCCCGAGATATTCGAGAGTGCGGGGAGGTGCCGTGGAAAAGCGGACCATGCGGGGAGGTGAACCGATATGCGTTACCTGCACTGAAAGCAGAGATGAGAACGTACGGCCGTAGCCCGGCATGGTCAGACCTGCCGGGCTACGGCTCCGTTGACGGGGGTTGCGCATGGCAAGGCCCGCAGACACCGACACAGCAGATCTCGACATGCCGGGCTTGATCGCACGCGCCGATGAGTTCATCCGGCTGTACAGCTCGGAGAACGCCGTCGACCGCCCGCCGGCCGACCGCATGGCCGAGATCCGCCGCGAGATCCGCCAGAGCGGCACCTACGTGCACACCGCCGGCGAACTGGCCTTCGGCGCCAAGATCGCCTGGCGCAACAGCAGGCGCTGCATCGGCCGCCTGTACTGGCCCGGCCTCGTCGTACGCGACCTGCGACACCTGCGGACGGCCGAGGACATCCACCGCGAGTGCGTCGCACACCTGCGACTGGCCTTCAACGGCGGCCGGATCCGCCCCACGATCAGCGTCTTCGCGGCCGACGGACCCGACGGCACGGGACCGCGCATCCACAACCCCCAGCTCATCCGCTACGCCGGCTACCGCGGCCCCGGCGGCCGCGTCACCGGCGACCCCGCGTCCGCCGACCTCACCGACCGCGTCCGCGCCCTCGGCTGGCCCGGCGGCCCGGGCACCCGCTTCGACGTCCTGCCGCTGCTCGTCGAGGAGCCGGGCAAAGCGGCCCGGCTCTTCGACCTCCCGCCCGACGCCGTGCGGGAGGTCCCGCTGCGCCACCCCGACCACGACTGGTTCGCCGACCTCGATCTGCGCTGGCACGCGCTGCCCGTCATCTCCGACATGGTGCTGGAGATCGGCGGCGTACGGTACGGCGCCGCCCCCTTCAACGGCTGGTACATGGGCACGGAGATCGGCGCCCGCAACCTCGTCGACACCCAGCGCTACGACCTGCTGCCCGAGATCGCCGACCGGCTGGGCCTGGACCGCACCAGTGACAGGACCCTGTGGAAGGACCGGGCGCTGGTCGAGCTGAACGTGGCGGTGCTCTGGTCGTTCGAGCGGGACGGCATCACCATCACCGACCACCACACCGAGTCGGAGCGGTTCCTGCGCCACCTGCGCCGCGAGGAGAAGGCCGGCCGCAGCGTGCCCGCCGACTGGTCCTGGATCGTGCCCCCGCTCTCGGGCGGAGTGACCCCCGTCTTCCACCGCTACTACGACGACCACGAGTCGTCGCCCGCGTTCCTGCAAGCACCGGCCCCCGGCCGCTGCCCGGTCACCGGACACGCTCCGACGACCGCCGGCGAGGCCCACGGACCGGACCCACAGCCGCCCGTCAGCGTCGGCGCCGACACCGGAGACAGCCGTGACCGTATCGTCCGCCCCTGAGGCCACCGACCCCCTGTTCAGCCCCCTCGACCCCGCGGTGCTCGCCGACCCCTACCCGGTCTACCGGCGGCTGCGCGAAGCCCAGCCGGTCTACTGGCACGCGGGCATCGACTCCTGGCTGATGACCCGGCACGCCGACTGCACGGCGATCCTGCGCGACTCCGCTCGGTTCAGCACCGACTTCCGGAAGATCGGCATCCCGACCCCGCCGACCCTGCTCAGCCTGCAGACCCTCGACCCGCCCGACCAGACCCCGCTGCGCCACCTCGCCCTCGACGCGGTCCGCGCACAGGACCTCGACGCGCTGCGCAAGGAACTCGGCGCGTTCGCCGACCAGCTGCTCGACGAGCTGGCAGGCCGGCCGTCCTTCGACTTCATCCACGACTACGCGGACGTGTTCACCCTGCGGGCCATCACCCGGTTCATCGGCGTCGAACCGCCCGAGACCGACGAGGCGTTCGCCCGCTTCAACGACGACCTCGACCACAGCATGGACGCGCAGCTCGACCCCGACGCGGAGGAACCCGGACTGCGCGCCCGCGCCCACTTCAACGACCTGGTCCGCACCTGGCTCGCCGACCCCGGCCCGCACGGTGTCCTGCCCGAGGTGGTGCGCCGCCTGCCCGGTTCCGGCGTCGAGGCCGACGACGTACTGGTCAATTCCGTACGCGCCTTCTTCCACGCGGGGTTCGAGGTACCCAGCCGCTTCCTCGGCAACGCCCTGGCGGCCCTGCTGGCCACGCCCGGCGCGTGGGAGTCCCTGGTACGCGGTGACGTGGGCCTCGACACCGCCGTCGAGGAACTGATCCGGTACGTCGGTCCGGTGCAGGCACTGGCCCGCGCCTGCACCGAGGACACCGAGCTGGGCGGGGTCACCGTGAGGAGCGGCCAGGTGGTGACCGCGCTGATCGGCGCGGCCAACCGGGACCCCGCGCAGTTCCCCGACCCGGACACGCTGAGGCTGGACCGCAAGCCCAACAACCACCTGGGCTTCGGCCGAGGCGCGCATTCCTGTCTCGGCCTCAACCTCGCCCGGATCGAGGCGCATGTGACGCTCGGGGCCCTGCTGCGGCACCCCGGTGTCCACGCGGCGGGCGAACCGGTGGTGCGGCCGAACGGCACGCTGCGCGGCCTCTCCCGGCTACCGCTCGCACTCGGCTGACCCGAAGGAGTATCGGCGGCGATGGAGATGGTGAGCGGGAGCAGCGGGGCGGACACCCGGCCGGCCCCCTCGGCCAGGGCCGCGGGCGAGGCACGCCTGGCCCGACTGGCGTCCGGCCTCGGCCTCGGTGACCGAAGCGGTGTGTGCGTGGAGGCCTTCGGCGCGATGACGGGCTCCTGGGGCGCGGCCACGGCCGCGCAACTGGCCGAGTCCGACGTGTCGTCCGACGGGTCGCCGATGGAGTTCGCGATCGGCCTCGACGACGACCCCGCGCTGCAGTTCGCGGTGGAGGCCCTGCGCCCCGGGGACTGCCCGGTGGACCGGGTCGTCTCCGCCCGCGCCACGATGGCCGGCCTGGTCCGCCGGTACGGAACGGACGAGCGGCGGTGGGCGCAGGTCGCCGACCTGTATCTGCCCGAGAAGCCGGCCACCGAGCACGTCGCGATGTTCGGCGCAGAGGTGCGACGGCAGGGGGACGCCCAGTTCAAGGTCTGGTTCTACCCGGCCGTCGGCGGGCCTGAGCGGGCCGCGGAGCTGTGCGAACGGGGTCTTGCCGCCGTCGGGCTCGGCGCGGCCTGGCCCGCGGTGACCGCGCACATGGCGCGGGGCGAGCGTCTTGACCGGCCGGTGATGTTCTCGCTCGACCTCTCGGCGGACCCCGCGGCGCGGGTCAAGCTGTACTTCCGGCACTACGCCACCGATGCCGACGGCCTGGCCGAACTGATGGCGCCGTACCCGGGTTTCGCGGCCGCCCCCGTGCGGCGGTTCTGCGAGACGATGCTGCCCGAGGCGGCCGCCGACCTCTCCGCCCAGCCCCCGGTCACCTGCCTGTCGTTCACCGGGGCGCGCCCCGCCACGGTCGGCGGGGCGACCGTCTACCTCCCCATGTGGACCTACGCCCCGGACGACGAGGCGGTGCGCCGCCGGATGAAGGCGGCGCTGGCCGCCTGCGACCGGTCCTCCGGCCTCTACGAACGGGCGCTGCGCGAGGTGGCGTCCCGCCCGCCCGCCGCGGGCCGGGGCATCCACAATTACGTGGCCTGGCGGCCGGGTCCCGGCCGCCCCCGGCTCAAGGCGTACTTCTCGCCCGAACTGCGGCACACGGACCCGACGGCGCGGTACGCCCTCGACGGGCGGGAATGACCGCCGAAAGGACTGCCGCCCGTCGCTGACAGCGTGCCATAATCGGGCCTCGTGTATGAGCCTGTGGTCGACGCGTGGAAGCGGTATTCGGGAATGGTGGACAGGCCGGGCACCCCCTGGCGTGTTCCGTCGGGGGTGCTGGCGGAAATCCATACCCGTTTCGGGCAGCTTGACATGCTGATGGAATCCATCGTGACGGTTCTGGATCCGTCGTGGACATCGGCGGACGAACGGCAGACCGCCGCCGACGAACGTCAGGATTTCCTTCGGCGATGGGACTGGGCGTCGGTGTACACCGACGCCTTCTACTTCTTCGGCTGGCGTACCGTCGACCTGCTGAACGGCACCGTCGGCGGCCCTCTGCCATGTCTCGAACCGGTCCGGCCGGCCGGTCTCCTCGCCGTCCGCGACGTCCTCCACGAGCACCCGGAGAGCCAGGGCGCCTACTACCGGCACGGCCTCGAGCTCCGCGACGAGGCCCTGGAGAAGATCAGCCGCGCCGCGGACGCGCTCGCGGCGGGCGGCGACGGCACGGAGCCGGATGGTACGGAGCCGGACGGGCGGTGAAGCACGGCCGGCCGGGCGGGCGGTGAGACCGCCCGCCCGGCACCTGGACCGAACCGTCACTTCAGCATCTCCACGACCGGTGCGAACGCCTCCAACCACGGTTCCAGGACCACGATGTAGCTGAGGCCGAACCGCTCCCGGTACTCCGTCAGCCGATCGGCGATCTCCCGCTGCGACCCGATCAGCCAGGCCGGCGTCGCGAGCAGCTGCTCGGGGGTGAAGTGGGCCAGCGGATGCCGCGCCCACTCCTCGGCGGTGCCCCGCGGATCGTCCGTGACGATCACCTGCTGCACCAGCAGGTTCAGTTCCACCTCCGCGACCCGGGCGCCCAACTGCTCGCGGACCAGGGCCACCCGCTCGCCCAGCTCTTCCGGGCTCGCCAGCTGCGGGAAGTCCCCGCGCCCCGCGAAGATCCCGGTGAAGCCGATGATGTCGGCGTGCTCGGCGGCCAGCCGCAGCACCCGGTCGCCGTTACCGGCCACCAGCAGCGGCGGGCCGCCGGGCCGCACCGGGCGCGGTGTGTGATCGGGGTTCACCATCAGCCCGCGCAACTCCTTGACCGTGCGTTCCAGTTGGCTGACGCGCTCACCGGCGGACGGGAAGGGCACCCCGTCGGAACCGGTACCCTGCCGGATGGAGCCGGCCGCCAGCCCCACCTCCAGGCGGCCGTCGGTCAGCAGGTCGGCCGTGGCCGCCTCCCGGGCCAGCAGCACCGGGTTGTGGAACGCGGCGTTGAGGACGAAGGTGGTCACCCGGATCCGCTCGGTGGCCTCGGCCGCCGCCACCAGGGCGGGGAACGGGGCGGGCGCGCCCAGGTGGTCCGGCACGCCCAGCACATCGAATCCCAGGTCCTCGACCTTGCGGGACTTTTCTGCCCATTCACGCCGCGGCGCGGGCGTGACGAGATTGACGCCGAAACGGAACGGCCGATTCTCGGGAAGAGTCATGGGGCGACGTTAGCAGCGGAGCCGGAATCCGAAAACGAACGCGCTTTTACGTCCACGACCGGTATTCCGGCGGCAGCTGTTCAAATTCTGCAATCTTGACACCGGTGAGGCCCGTGATCGAGTCTCGGGACGAATGTCACTTGCCTTGTTTCCTTCATCGTGCCGGGAGAAGGAGTCTTTCGTGCGCCCAGAGCAAGCAAACGCCGAAACCACCGTGGGGAATGCGACACCTGCCCCGCCCTATTCCGAGGACGACGGAAAAGCGCTCCAGGACTGGTTCCGCGCCATGCGGGACGAGCATCCCGTCCACCAGGACCCCGCGACCGGCGCCTGGATGGTGCTCCGGTACGCCGACGTCGTCACCGCCAGCCTGGACCACGCCACGTACTCCTCCGAACTGTGGCGGGCCTACCCGGCCGAGTGGGGCAAGGGAGATGCCTGGGGCCAGGGCCGGCTCACCGAGATGGACCCGCCGAGGCACCGGCTGCTGCGAGCACTGATCGGCAAGGCGTTCAACCAACGGACGGTCGCCGGCCTCGCCCCGGAGATCGAGGCCACCGTGGAACGCCTGCTGGACGCCGTGGACGGCAACCCCGAGATCGACGTGGCCCGCGATCTGGCCGACCCCCTGCCGGTCATGGTGATCGCCGAACTGATCGGGCTTCCCTTCGAGGACCGGGAGTTGCTGCGGGGCTGGGCGGACCGGCTGCTCTCCTTCGAGGCGGGCGACCTGGCCGGCGAGGAACTCGTCAAGGCGATCGACGCGGCGGGTGCCGAACTGCTCGCCTACCTGCGCGAGCACTACCGGCTACGGCGCGGAGCCCCCGAGGACGACCTCTTCAGCAGGCTCGCGCAGGCCGAGGTGGACGGCGAACGGCTCACCGAGGAGGAGGTGGTCAACATCGGCAAACTGCTGCTCATCGGCGGGCACGTCACCACCGCCTGCTCACTCGCCAGCCTCGTCTTCGAGCTGCTGCGCCACCCCGACGCGCTGACCGCCGTACGACAGGACGCGGGCCTGATACCGGCCGCCGTCGAGGAGTCGGTCCGCTACCGCCCCGCGGTGCCGAACAGCCTGCGACTGACCACACGTGACACCGAACTCGGCGGAGTCGCCATCCCCGCCGGGCAGTTCGTGTCGCTCTCCGCACTGTCGGCCAACCACGACGAGCGGCAGTTCGAGGACCCCGAGCGCTTCGACATCCACCGGCAGCACAACCAGCACGTCGGCTTCGGACAAGGCGTCCACTACTGCCTGGGCGCGCCCCTGGCCCGCACCGAGATCCGGATCGCGCTGACGGCGCTGCTGCGGCGGTTCCCCGTCCTGGAGAGGACCGACGGCCCCCTCCAGTACTACCGGAACCCGAGCATCGCCGGTCTCAGGTCCTTCCCCGTCGCCGTCGCGCGAGGCTGACGGCCACCGCCGCCGACGCCTCCCACATCCCCGCCCGCCGCCACCTCCACAGCCACCACAACTCCGCCGCGTCGCGCACCACTCGGACCCCAGGGGCAGAAGAATTCATCATGCGATACGTTGACGAGCCGAACACGAGCGGACGGTCCACGGACGGAAGCGGGCACCAGGGGACGGCACCCGGCCCCACCACGCTGCCGGACATCTTCGGGACCCGCGCGGCGCTGACCCCGCGGGCCCTGGCCGTCAGCGCGGGCACGACCACCTGGACGTACGCCGAACTCGACGCGCGCGCCAACCGCATCGCCTGGTGGCTCATCGGCCAGGGCCTGGGACCCGACGACCGGGTCGCCGTCGCCCTGCCGCGCGGCGCCGAACACATCGCCGCTCTCCTCGGCATCACGAAGGCCGGCGCCGCCTACCTCCCGCTGGACCCTGAGCAGCCCACCGAACGCCTCGCCCGCCTCCTGCGGGACAGCGGACCCGAAGCCGTCCTGCTCCACGCCGACCTCGCCCGCCGCCTGCCGCCCGGTGACGCCCGGCCGCTCCTGCTCGACGCCCCCGCCACCGGCGCCGCGCTCGCCGCCTGTCCCGCCACCACGCCCCACGACGGCGACCGGACCCGGCCACTGCTCCCGACGGACCTCGCCTACGTCATCCACACCTCGGGCTCCACCGGCACCCCGAAACCGGTCGGCGTCCCGCACACGGGCTTCGCCGCCCTCGTCGCCACGGCCGCCCGGCACCAGACCACCGACACCGGCTCCCGCGTGCTCCAACTGGCGCCCCCCACCTTCGACGTGGCGATCTGGGAGCTGCTCACCACCTTCGCCCAGGGCGGCACCCTCGTCGTCCCCGAACACAGCCGTCTCCTCGGCGAGGAACTCGCCGACGTGCTGGCCGACGAACAGATCACCCACGTCACCCTGCCGGTCCCGGTGCTCGCCACCCTCCCCGTCGGCACCGAGTCCACGCTGCCCGACCTGCGCCGGGTGCACATCGGCGGCGAGAGCTGCCCGCCCGACCTCGTGCGCCGGTGGTCCGCCGACCACGAGCTGGTCAACGGCTACGGCACCACCGAGTGCTCGGTCGCCACCACCCTGACCGAACCGCTCACCGCCCTCGACGACGGCCCCGCACAGGTCCCGATCGGGACACCGGTGGCGGAGGTCCGGGTGTTCGTCCTGGACGACGTGCTGGCCCCGGTGCCCGCCGGCACGGCAGGGGAGCTGTACGTGACCGGCCCCGGCCTCGCACGCGGATACGTGGAGCTGCCGGGCCTCACGGCGGAGCGGTTCGTGGCGTGCCCGTTCGACGCGCCGGGCGGCCGGATGTACCGCACCGGCGACGTCGTCCGCTGGAACACGGACGGTCAACTCGAGTTCCTGCACCGCGTGGACGACCAGGTGAAGATCCGCGGGTTCCGGGTGGAACCGGGCGAGGCGGAGGAAGCGCTGCGGCGGCACCCCGCGGTGGCACAGGCCGTCGTGCTGCCCCTCACGCACACCACGGGCGATACGCGGCTCGTCGCCTACGCCGTCCCCGCCCCCGGCGCCGAGGTGACCCCCGCGTCACTGCGCGCCGACCTCCAGGGGGTGCTCCCCGACCACCTCGTGCCGTCCGCCGCCGTCATGCTGGACACGCTGCCGCTGACACCGAACGGAAAGATCGACCGCACCGCGCTCCCCGCCCCCGAGTACGACGGCACCGGCGTGTCCCGCGCACCCCGCACCGAGACCGAAGCCGTGCTGTGCGGTCTGTTCGGGGACATCCTGGGGGTGCCGTCGGTCGGGGTGGACGACAGCTTCTTCGACCTGGGTGGTCACTCGCTGCTGGCGACGCGTCTGGTGAGCAGGATCCGTCGCGTCATGGGCGTCGAACTGCCGCTGAGGGTGCTGTTCGAGGCGCCGACCGTCGCGAGGCTGGTACGTCATCTGGATTCGGGACAGGTGCGTCCGGCGCTGGAGGCGCGTCCGCGTCCGGAGTCGCTGCCGTTGTCGTACGCCCAGCAGCGGCTGTGGTTCCTGCACAAACTCGAAGGCCCCTCGGCGACCTACAACATGCCGCTCGCCCTCCGCCTCACCGGCGACGTCGACCACGACGCGCTGGAGGCCGCCATCAACGATCTGGTCGTACGGCACGAACCGCTGCGCACCGTCTTCTCCGAAACCACCGACCGGCCCGTCCAGCGCGTCCTGCCCGCGGACCGGGCACACCTGACGCTGCGCACCGTCACCGTCGACCAGGACCGCCTCGAAGCGGAGATCCGCGCCGCGGCCCGTCACCCCTTCGACCTCGCGGCCGACATCCCGGCCCAGGTGTGGCTCTTCCGGACCGAGGACGACCCGAACGCCGCCGTCCTGCTTCTCGTGCTCCATCACATCGCGGGGGACGGGTGGTCGGCGGGCCCGCTGGCACGGGACCTGGTGGCGGCGTACGCGGCCCGCTCGGGAGGCGAGGCCCCGGCATGGCCGGCGCTGCCGGTGCAGTACGGGGACTACACCGTGTGGCAGCACGAGGTACTGGGGGACGTGGACGACCCGAGCAGCGAGATGGCCCGTCAGTTCGCCTACTGGGCAGGCCAGTTGGAAGGCGCGCCGGAGGAGGTGACGGTGCCGGGGGACCGGCCGCGTCCCGCTTCGGCGTCGTACGAAGGCGGAGTGGTCTCCCTGGAGCTCGGTGCCGACCTGCATGCCGGGCTGCGAGGTCTGGCCCGGTCGGCGGACGTGACACCGTTCATGGTGTTGCAGGCCGCGCTGGCGGCATTGCTCTCGCGGCTGGGTGCGGGATCGGACATCGTCGTCGGTTCGCCGGTCGCGGGACGGATGGACGAGGGGCTGGACGACCTGGTCGGCCTGTTCGTCAACACGTTGGTGGTGCGGACGGATGTGTCGGGTGATCCGTCGTTCGGTGAGTTGTTGGGGCGGGTGCGTGAGGGGTGTCTGGAGGCGTTCGCGCATCAGGATGTGCCGTTCGAGCTGGTGGTGGAGCGGTTGAATCCGGCGCGTTCGGGTGGCCGGCATCCGTTGTTCCAGGTGGCGTTGGTGCTGCAGAACAATGAGGAGGGCCGGTTCGAGCTGCCGGGGCTCGGTGTGCGGACGGAGTCGGTGGGCACGGGTACGGCGAAGTTCGACGTGACCGTGAGTCTGTCGGAAACCTTCGACGAGAACGGCCGCCCGGCGGGGATGTCCGGGTTCATCGAGTACGCGACGGACCTGTATGACGCGGGCACGGTGGAGTTGTTCGGGGCGCGGTTGGTGCGCGTGTTGAGTGG
>NZ_JBNGGE010000035.1:0-89435 GCF_049975785.1 Streptomyces sp. WG7 | reverse complement strand
CCCCCCCCCCCCCCCCCCCCCCCCCCCCAACCCGGCGGGCGCCCCCGGGGGCGCCCTCTTCCGCGCCGGCCCCGCGCCCCGCGGGCGGCGCCCCGTCGCCGCGCGCGCCCGCCCGGTGCCGGTCGTCGACCCGGAGCTGGCGGAGCGTCCGGCCCGGGTGCTGTCCGGCGCGGCGGGTGTGGTCGCCGGTGCCTGCGGGGTGGCGGGCTGCGCGGTCACCTCCTGGTGGGCCGGGGCCGTACCGCCCCTCGCGGCCGAGGCGCTGGGGCTGGGGGCGCCCACGGGGTCCGGGCTCGGGCCCGCGCAGTGGGCGGCGTACGCGGCCGCCGGGGCGCTGGGGCTGTTCGGGTTCGGCGGGCTGGCCCGGGGCCGGACCGGGCGGGCCTGGGTGCTCGGTCTCTTCGGCCGCTACCGGGGGACCGTCCGGCGCACCGGCCTGATGTGGGTCAACCCGCTGCTGCTGCGCCGCCGGGTCGACGTCCGGCTGCGGCACTGGCGCAGCGAGCCGATGCCCGCGGCCGACGGCAACGGGGTGGCGCTCAGGGCGGTGACGCTGGTGGTGTGGCGGGTGCGGGACACCGCGAAGGCCACGCTGGGCGTCGAGGACCACGAGGCGTACCTGCGCGAGTGCGTGGAGGCGGCGCTGGCCCGGGTCCCGGTGGAGCCGCTGGGCACGGTCCGCAGCTCGGCGGACGTGGCCGGCGAGACGCTGACCCGGCTGGTGGCGGCGGACACGGCGCCGGTCGGCCTGGAGGTGTTCTCGGTGCGGCCGGTCCGGGTGGAGTACGACCCCGAGGTCGCCGCCGCGATGCACCAGCGCCGGATCGCCGCGCTGGACGCGGCCCAGCGGGTGAGCGTGCTCACGTCGGTCGTGGACTCGGTGGAGGACACGGTGACCCGGCTGACCATGCGCGGACTGGTGGAACTCGACGACTACGAGCGCAAGGTGCTGGTGAAGGACCTGACGGTGGCGTTCTGCGCGGGGCGGGGGGACGCGGGGCCCTGAACGGGTCCAGTTCAGTTATTGGTATGGACATGTTCAATCCGCGGCAATAATCTGGGACTTGGTCTAGACCTGCACGGCTCACTGAACCTCCCCCACGTCACAGGAGCAGCAGTATGCGCACAAGGACCACGTTGTACGCCGCCGCGGTGGCCATGGCGACCACCGGAGCCCTCGTGCTCTCGTCCGGCGGTGCCAGCGGCCACGGATACACCGACCTGCCGGTCAGCCGGCAGAAGGTCTGCCAGAACGGCACCGTCAGCGGCTGCGGCGACATCCAGTGGGAGCCGCACAGCGTCGAGGGACCCAAGGGCTTCCCGGCGGGCGGGCCGGCCGACGGGCGGATATGTTCCGCGAACAACACCCGGTTCGGCCAACTCGACAGCCCGAGGACGCCGAACGGCCAGGCGTGGCCGACCACCAAGGTGAACGGCGGGCAGAGCTACACCTTCCGCTGGCAGTTCACCGCCCGGCACGCCACGACCGACTTCCGGTACTACGTCACCAAGCCGGGCTGGAACCAGAACCACAACCTGGCCCGGTCCGACCTCAACCTCACGCCGTTCTTCACGGTGCCCTACGGCGGCAAGCAGCCGCCGGCCACGCTCTCCCACAGCGGGACGCTGCCGTCCGGGCTGAGCGGGCACCACGTGATCGTCGCGGTGTGGACGGTCGCCGACACGGCCAACGCGTTCTACGCGTGCTCGGACGTGACCTTCTGAACAGGCGGACGTGACGTTCCGGAACAAGCGAAGGGCCCCTCGCCTGGGCGAGGGGCCCTTCTTCTGTGCGCCGCCAGGGACTCGAACCCCGGACCCGCTGATTAAGAGTCAGCTGCTCTAACCAACTGAGCTAGCGGCGCATGACTCCCGCCTTCCGCTTCCCGCGGCCGGCGACGACGAAAATACTACCTGGTCCTCAGGGGTGCTCCCGACCACCGCCGGGGCGACCCCGGCAAGAGCCGAACGACACCCCCTAGATCGCCAGTGACAGCAGCACCGGCGCCGCGTTCCGGTTCAGCTCGTCCGCGGCCCGGCGCAGCCGGTGGGCGTGCGCGACCGGGAGGGACAGGGCCAGGCATCCGACGGCGGAACCGGCCGTGATGGGGACGGCGGCGCAGACCGTGCCCACCGCGTACTCCTGGAGGTCGAGGACCGGCACGGTGGGCGGCTGGGACTCCAGCCGGGACAGCAGCAGCTTGTCGCTGGTGATGGTGCGCGAGGTGAGGCGGGCCATCCGGTGCCGGGCGAGGTGGTCGCGCCGGCCCGCGTGGTCCAGCTGGGTCAGCAGGCTCTTGCCGACCGCGGTGGCGTGCGCCGAGACGCGGAAGTCCACCCACTCGTTGACCTTGGGCGTGGCCGGGCTGTCGGCGTACTGGGTGACGCTGACCTCACCGTCGACGTACCGGCTGATGTAGACGGCGGCGCCCACCGAGTCGCGCAGCCGGTCCAGGGTGTGCTGGAGCTTGTCGCGCAGGGCCTCCTCGCGGCCGTGGGCCGAACCCAGGCGGGCCAGGGCCTCCCCGGCGGTGTACGCGCCGTCGGCGCTCTGCTCGACGTAGCCCTCGCGGCGCAGCATGCGCAGGAGCGTGGTCAGGCGCTCCCGGTCGAGGCCGGTCTGCCGGGCGACTTCGGTGTCGGTGATTCCGGTGGTCTGCCGCGCCACTGTCTCCAGGACGCGCAGGGCGTTCTGGGCCGAGTGGTGCGGCGCGGTCGGCTTGTGCTGCAGCGCCACGGTGGTCTCCCCCTGCGCTTGGCTGGTAGGCCCCTGTCCCTGTCCCTGCCTGTGCCCCCGATCCGGACAGCGGATCCCCTTCACGATAGCGGCCAACGGGCCGGACGGGAGGGGATGTTGGCGAGATTCCAGGGCCCCCAGCTGCGGCGCTGATCCGCTGACATATGCCAGCGGCCTGCCCCAACGCGCCGACCTCGGGCGTTGGGGCGGCGACGCCGCACAGGGGGAGCGGCGCGCGGTGTTCAGAGCACCGCGCTGAGGAATTCCCGGGTCCGGTCGTGCTCCGGCTCGGTGAAGATCTTCTCCGGCGGGCCGGTCTCGATGACCCGGCCCGAGTCGAACATCAGGACCTGGTCCGAGATGTCCCGGGCGAAGTTCATCTCGTGGGTCACGCAGAGCATGGTGATGTCCGTGCTGCGGGCGATGTCCCGCAGCAGGTCGAGGACGCCCGCGACCAGCTCCGGGTCGAGCGCGGAGGTCACCTCGTCGAGGAGGAGCACCTTCGGCCGCATCGCCAGCGCCCGGGCGATCGCCACGCGCTGCTGCTGGCCGCCGGAGAGCTGGGCCGGGCGGGCGTCGCACTTGTCGGCCAGGCCCACCATGTCGAGCAGGCCCTTGGCGCGCTCCACCGCCTCGTCCTTGGACATGCCGAGCACCGTGACCGGCGCCTCGGTGATGTTGCGCAGGACGCTCATGTTCGGGAACAGGTTGAACTGCTGGAACACCATCCCGATCTGCTTGCGGACCTCGCGCCGCTCCTTCTCCGTCGCCGGGAAGAGCTTCTGCCCGTCCACGGTGATCGTGCCCTCGTCGGGCTTGAGGAGCGTCATCAGCAGCCGCAGGATCGTCGTCTTGCCCGACCCGGACGGGCCGATCAGGGTGACGTGCTTGCCGGCGTCGACGGAGAAGTCGAGGTGGTCGAGGACGGTGTTCTCACCGAACCTCTTGGTGACCTGCTCCAGGCGGATCAGCTCGCCGGAGCTGCGCTCGGGGCTCTTCTCGGGATTGGGGAGAGTGTCAGTGGGCAAGGCGTCGCTCCAGGGCTCGCAGGGCAAGGGAGGCCAGGTAGGAGATGACGATGAAGGCCACGCCGATCACCGTCAGGGGCTCGGTGAACTGGAAGTTCTGCTGCGAGAACAGCCGTGCCTCGCCGAGCATCTCCAGCACCGTGATCGCCATCAGCAGCGGCGTGTCCTTCAGCATGGAGATCACGTAGTTGCCGAGGGCGGGGATCACCCGGCGGATCGCCTGCGGCAGGATCACGGCCGTCCACGTCCGCTTCAGCGGCAGGTTCAGCGCCGTCGCGGCCTCCCACTGGCCGACCGGCACCGCCTCGATACCGGCCCGGTAGACCTGCATCGTGTACGTCGAGTAGTGCAGGCCGATGGCGAGCACGCCGGTGGTGAGCGCCGAGGCGGTCACCCCCCACTCGGGCAGCACGTAGAAGAGGAAGAACAGCTGCACCAGCAGCGGCGTGTTCCGGACGAACTCGGTGACCACGCCGACGGGCCAGGTCACCCAGCGGGACGGCACCCGCATCAGCAGCGCCCACACCAGACCGAGGACGAACGAGACCAGCGATCCCAGGACCAGGATCTGCAGGGTGACCAGCAGCCCGTCCCAGAAGTGCGGCATGAAGTCGGAGACCGCGCTCCAGTCCCACTTCATCGGACACCCCCGATCCCGGCCGGCTCAGCGGCGGCGGCCGTGCGCTTGGGGGCCGTCTTCCCGACGCCCGCCTTCAGCTTCTTCTCCAGACCGCGCATCACCCGGGTGAGCAGGAACGCGATCACGAAGTAGATCAGCAGGATGTACGTGTAGATCTCCGCGCTCTCCTGCAGCGCCAGGCGTACCAGGTTGCCGCTGAACGCCAGATCGCCCATGCCCATGATCGACACCAGCGCGGTGCCCTTGAGCAGCTCGATCAGCAGGTTGGAGAACGGCGGGATCATCTCCGGCACCGCCTGCGGCAGCAGGATCAGCCTCATCCGCTGCCAGGGCGTGAAGCTGAGCGCGATGCCGCCCTCCTTCTGCGCCGGGTCGACCGCGCCGAGCGCGCCGCGCACGATCTCGGAGCCGTACGCCCCGTAGGTCAGGCCCAGCGCCAGCGTGCCCGCCCACATCGGCACCAGCTGCCAGCCGAAGGCCGGGGGCAGCACGAAGAACACCCAGAAGATCATCACCAGTGCCGAGGTCCCGCGGAACACCTCGGTGTAGACGCCCGCCAGGAAGCGGACGATCCACAGCCGGTGGGTGCGCGCGACGCCGACCACGAAGGAGACGGCCGCCGCGAGCAGTGAGCTGAAGACGAGCAGCTGGACCGTGACCCAGACACCCTGGAGTACGAGTTCCCACAGTCCCGAGGTCATCCGCCGCAGAGCTCCTTCGCGGTCAGATCGGTCATCTCGTTCTCGGTGAAACCGAAGGGCTTGAGGATGCGGAGCAGCTCACCGCTCTTCTTGAGCTTCTGCAGTTCCACGTTGAAGGCGTCCCGCAGGTTCGTCTCGGTCGGCCGGAAGGCGAAACCGCCGCCGTCGACCTTCGGCTTGCCGTCGATGACCGGCGAGAAGGGCTCGGTCGCCTCGGCCTTGCCGGACTTCTTCACCACCTCGCGGACGGTCAGCGCCGTACCCGCGAAGACGTCCACGCGCCCGGACTCGACGGCGTTGAGTCCGGCCACCTGGTCGGGGACGATCAGGATGTCGTCCTCCTTGATCCCGTGCTCCACCGCGTAGGCGATCTCGGCGTAACCGGTGCCGGTCGCGAACTTGGCCTTCTTCCGGAAGACGTCCTTGTAGTTGTGCAGCCCGAGCGGGTTGCCCTTGCGCACGATGTACGCGTCGAGCATCTGGTAGTCCGGGTCGGAGAAGATGACCTGCTGGCAGCGGTCGGGGTTGATGTACATCCCGGCCGCCACCACGTCGAACTGCTGCGACGCCAGCCCCGGGATGAGGGAGCCGAACTCCGTCGGCACCGGCTGCACCCGGTCCACTCCGAGCCGCTTGAAGATGACCTTCGCCAGCTCCGGGGCCTCGCCGGTCAGCTCACCGTCCTTGTTGATGTACCCGAAGGGGATCTCGCCCGCGATGCCGAGCCGGGCCACGCCCTGGGCCCTGAGCCGGTCGAGGAGATCGCCGCCTTCCACGTCGGACGCGGTGGCCACCCGCGAGCAGCCGGCCGCCCCCAGCGCGCCGAGCGCCGCGACCCCCGCGAGCAGCGACCGGCGGGTGGGCCCGGCTGTCCTGGACCATTGGTCGGATATGCCCCATGGAGGGGTTCTGTGTGGTGGAGCCATGGGCGCGCAGCTACCCGAAGCCGGGCAGGTTATGCCGATCTTTTTCGGACCGGTACGACGGCACGGCACCCTTGACCCGGACGGCGCCGGGCACTGCCATGGAGGGCATGGCTGATCGCTACATCGAAGTCTCGCTGGTCAAGCGCGGAATCACGTGCACGGCCCAACTCCTGGAGGACCGGGCACCGGTCACCTGCGCGGCGGTCTGGGACGCGCTCCCCCTCGGCGGCGACGTGTATCACGCCAAATACGCGCGAAACGAGATCTACGCCCTCTTCCCGCCCTTCGCGGCATCCGAACCACCTCTGGAGAACCCGACCGTGACGCCCATCCCGGGCGACCTGTGCTATTTCGCCTTCGCGGGCGCCGAGCTGGGCACCAAGGCGTACGGCTACGACCGCGAGGTCCGCGCCGGCACCACCCTCGTCGACCTGGCCCTGTTCTACGAACGCAACAACCTGCTGCTCAACGGCGACGTCGGCTGGGTCCCCGGCACCGTCTGGGGCCAGGTCGTCGAGGGGCTGGGCGAGATGGCCGACGCCTGCAACGACCTGTGGCGCACGGGAGCGGCGGGGGAGACGCTCAGCTTCCGGCGGGCGTAGGGACGGGCCTCCGGAGGGCCGGCCGCGGGACGGGGACGGCGCCTCACCGGGCCGCGGCCTCCGCCTCCGCCTCCGCCGCCGATCCCTCGGGGAGGCGACCGCGCGCCGGCGCGCTCATGGCGTCCCGCCGGGTGTGGGCCGTACCGGGCTTACGGCGTCCCGCCGGGTGTGGGCCGTACCGGGCCGGGGAGCGGGCCGGGGTCCGTGCCGGCGCAGCGGGGCCGGCGTGCCGCGGGGCGGGGTGTGCGCGCGAGGTGGGGGTGTGCGCGAGGTGGGTTCGGCCTCCCGCCGCCGGGGGCGGTGCCGAGGCTCTGCCCGGGGGCGGAGCCGGGCCCCGCTCCGGGTGGGCGTGGCGGCCGGTTCGCGGGCCTGCGTGTTCGCTTCACGGGCCCGCGCGTTCGGCGCGGCGGGCCTACGTGTGCGGCGCGGGCACCGCGCCCGCCTCGTACAGGGCGTGTGCCGCGCGCAGGACCAGGTCGTCCCGGTGGCGGGCCGCCACCAGTTGAAGGCCGACGGGCAGTCCGTCCCCGTCGGTCCCGACCGGTACGGTCGCCGCCGGCTGCTGGGTCAGGTTGAACGGATAGGTGAAGGGCGTCCACCCGGTCCACCGCCGGTGCCCCGAGCCCTTCGGCACCTCGGCGCCCGCCTCGAACGCCGTGATCGGCAGCGTCGGCGTGACCAGCAGGTCGTACGCCTCGTGGAAGCGGCCCATCCGCCGGCCCAGCTCCATCCGCACGTCCACCGCGGCCAGGTACTCCAGCGCCGAGTACCGCGCCCCCGCGCCGACGATCTCCCGCAGCCCCGGGTCGAGCAACTCCCGCTGCCCCGGCCGCAGACGCTGCACCACGCGTGCCGCCCCGCTGAACCACAGCGCGTGGAAGGCGTCCACCGGGTCCGCGAAGTCCGGGTCGGCCTCGCTCACGTACGCGCCGAGCTCCGTCAGCCGCTCCACCGCCCGCCGGACCGCCGTCGCCACCGCCGGCCGCACCGCCACCTGCCCGCCGAGCGAGGGCGAGTACGCCACCCGCAGCCCCCGCACCCCGCCGGACAGCGCCTCGGAGTACGAGCCGGGCGCCGGGCCCAGCGCCGACCAGTCCCGGGCGTCCGGGGCGCCGATGACGTCCAGCATCAGCGCCGCGTCCGCCGCGTCCCGCGTCATCGGGCCGACGTGCGCGAGCGTGCCGAACGCGCTCGCCGGGTAGAGCGGGACCCTGCCGTACGTCGGTTTCAGGCCGAAGACGCCGCAGAACGACGCCGGGATGCGCACGCTGCCGCCGCCGTCCGTGCCCAGCGCCAGCGGCCCCGCCCCGCGGGCGACGGCCGCCGCCGCGCCCCCGCTGGAACCGCCCGCGGTGCGGCTGGGGGCGTGCGGGTTGCGGGTGACGCCGGACAGCGGCGAGTCGGTCACGCCCTTCCAGCCGAACTCGGGCGTCGTCGTCTTGCCGACGAACACCGCGCCGTGCTCCCGCAGCCGGGCGACGGACGGCGCGTCCTCGTCCCAGGGCCCGTCCGGCGAGACGGCCCGGGAGCCGCGCAGCGTCGGGTGGCCCCGCGTCACCAGGATGTCCTTCACCGTGACCGGCACCCCGTCCAGCCGCCCGCACGGCTCCCCGCGCCGCCACCGCTCCTCGGCCCGCCGCGCCCGGTCGAGCGCCTCCTCGCCGGTCAGCCGGACGAACGCGTTCAGCTCCGGCTGGATCCGCTCGGCCCGCTCCAGGGCCGCCCGGGTCACCTCCACGGGGCTGAAAGCGCCCTTGCGGTAACCGTCGACGAGCTGTACCGCGGTCAGCTCGGTGAGGTCGGTCATGCAGCACCCTCCCGCGTTTCTGGGGACGTCAGTGTCCGGGCACGTATCCGCGCTTCTTGTCGACCACGTTGGCCAGCGGCCCGCCCGCCGCCCAGCTCTCGAACAACTCCACGAACTGCGCCCCCAGTTCGTCCCGCCAGCCGACCGTGTCCCCGCTCATGTGCGGCGAGACGATCAGATCCGGGACCCGCCACAGCGGGCTGTCGGGCGCGAGGGGCTCGTGGCTGAACACGTCCAGGGCGGCGCCGGCGATCCAGCGCCTGGTCAGCGCCTCGGCGAGAGCGTCCTCGACGACCAGCTGACCCCGCCCCACGTTCACGAACCGGGCGGAGGGCTGCATCACCCCGAACCGCCGGGCATCGAACATGCCGCGCGTGTCGTCGGTGAGGGGCGCCGCCGCGACCACCCAGTCGGCCCGGGCCAGCAGCCGGTCCAGCTCACCGGGCCCGTGGACACCGGTGCGGGGGGTCCGGCCGACCAGCGCGGTCGTGATGCCGAGTGCCTTGAGCGTGCCCGCGATCGCCCGCCCGATCGGCCCGGAACCCACCACGCAGGCGCGGGTTCCGGCCACCCGCAGCGACTCGCGGTGCCGCCAGGTCCGCTCGCCCTGCAACCGCAGCGTCGTGGGCAGGTCCTTGGCCATCGCCAGGACGAGCGCGGCGACGTACTCGGCGATCGGCTGGTCGAAGACACCGCGCGCGTTGGTCACCACCGTGTCCGATTCGGCCAGCTCCGGGCACATCAGATGGTCCACACCGGCGCTCGCCGTGTGCACCCAGCGCGGCCGGGGGCCGCCGCCGGGCCACGCCTTCCGTACGGCGTGCGAGGTGAAGTCCCACACGAGCAGGACGTCCGCGTGCGGCAGCCGCTCGGCGAGGGTCGTCCCGTCGGCGTGCTCGATCCGGGCCCGGCCGGTCAGCCGGCCCAGGCGGGGGAGCGGTTCGGCGTCCAGGACGAGGAGCGTGGGCGTGGGCGTGGTCATCGGCAGGCCTGTCTCCGGTCGGCGTGAGCGGGGGCGGTTCGGTGGTCGGCGGGGAACTTGACCGGCTGTTGACCTGGAGGTGACGCGGGCGGATTGACCACGCTCGCACCGGAACCTACCTTCGTCAACACGGCCGTGCGTAACGGTGCGTTGCCATCTCCTTCCTCAGTGTGAGGCCGGTGCGTGCCATGGACATCTCCTTTCTCGGCGGACCAGCTCCGCAACGCGGGGTCGGCGTGGTCGCCCCGTTCGACTTCGCACTCGACCGCGAGCTGTGGCGGTGGGTGCCCGACGACGTGTCACTGCACATGACGCGGACCCCGTTCGTGCCCGTCGAGGTCAGTCTGGACCTCGCCCGGCTGGTCAGCGAGCACGAGACGCTCGGCGAGGCGGTGCGCACCCTCAACGCCATCACACCCGAGGTCGTCGCCTACGCCTGCACCTCGGGCAGCTTCGTCGGCGGCGTCGCCGGCGAACGCGCCATGTGCGAGGCGATGACCTGGGCGGGCGCGGTCCCGTCCGTGACCACCTCCGGCGCGCTGCTGGACGCGCTGGCCGAGCTGGGCGCACGCCGGGTCGCGCTGGTGACGCCGTACACCGTGTCCGTGACCCGAGCGCTGGAGGCGTACGTCGCCGAGGCCGGCGTGACCGTCACCGGCTGCGCCTTCATGGGGCTGACCCGGCACATCTGGCAGGTGCCGTACCGCGACGTGGCCGACATGGCACGCCGGGCGGTACCGCGCCCGGGATCGGCGGACGCCCTGTTCATCTCCTGCACCAACCTCCCCACCTACGACGTCATCCCGCAGCTGGAGGCCGAGCTGCGGATCCCGGTGATCTCGGCCAACCAAGTGACGATGTGGGCAGCGCTGCGCCGACTGGGTACCCCTGCCGTGGGGCCGTACCAGGCGCTGACCGATCCGGCCGCGCGCATCGGCCCCGCGGTGCCGGGGCCCGTCGGTCCCGCGGTGGCGGGCCCGGTCGGTCCCGCGGTGGCGGACCTGCCGGGCGTCGGTGACGCCCCGGACACGGAACAGCAGCAGGAAGGGTGGACATGACAGCACTGGGGTTCCTGTACCCGGGCCACTCCGGCGAGGACGACTATCCACGCATCGAGCAGCTCCTGGGCAGCGACATCCGGGTGGACCTGGTGCACACGGACATCGGCGAGGACGCGCACCGGGTCGACGCCCTTCGCGAGATGGGCTCACCGCGGCGGCTCGCGGCCGGCGTCGAGGAACTGCGCCTCGCCGGCGCCGACGCCGTGGTGTGGGCCTGCACCAGCGGAAGCTTCGTGCACGGCTGGGAGGGCGCCCGGGAGCAGGTGCGCGCCCTCGCCCGGGCGGCGGGCCTCCCGGCCTCCTCCACCTCCTTCGCCTTCGTGCGCGCGGCGCAGGAGATCGGGGCGCGGCGGGTCGCCGTCGGCGCGACCTACCCGGACGACGTGGCGCGGCTCTTCGCGGACTTCCTCACCGCCGCCGGCATCGAGGCGGCCGGCGTCGTCAGCTCCGGCATCATCACGGCGGCGGAGGTCGGCACCTGGACCGAGTCGCAGGTGCTGGCCCTGGCCCGCGCCGCCGACCGCCCGGACGCGGAGGCCGTCCTCCTCCCGGACACGGCCCTGCACACGGTGGCCCACATCCCGGCCCTGGAGAAGGAACTGGGCAAGCCGGTCCTCACCGCGAACCAGGTCACCGTCTGGGAGGGGCTGCGCCTGGCCGACCGCCGGGTCAACGCACCGGAGCTGGGCGCGCTGTTCACCCGGGAGCCGGTGGTGCAGGCCTGACGAACGGCGGGCCCCGGGTGGGGGCGCGGGTCCTGGTCGGGACGCGGATTCCGGTCGGGACGCGGATCCCGGTCGGCCGGGGCGTCGGTACCGCGGTGAGGGCCATGGCGCGGGGGTGCGCCGGCGTGGGTACTCGGCGGGCGGGCGGCAGAGCGGCATCACGCCCCGGTTCGTTCCGGCGGCCTCCCGGGACTGTCCGCCGGGCGAGGTGTTCGAGTGGGCGGCCCGCCGTCGACGACGCGCAGACGGCCGGCTTGGCCGCCCACCGTCGGACGGTCGAGCAGCGCGCCGTCACCGACGCGCAGACGGCCGAGCCCGGACGGCACGAAAGAACCCCGGTCCCGCTGGAGCGGGGCCGGGGTTCTCGTCGAGCGCTGGGCAGGCCTTGCACCTGCATTTCCCCACGGGAAGTGGGGCGTCTTTCCTTGGACCACCAACGCACTGCCGTTCGCCGGGGGTTGGCCCCCCGCGAGCTGGCAGGATGATCGTATCGCAGCTCCGCCCCAGGTGCACATCGGCCCGGCGCGGCGGTGGTGCGGCGGTGGGTGAGAACTCACCTGGCGGGGGTGATAACTCACCTGACGTTCACTCACATGTACAGCGGCCTTCATTCTGAACGTGCCCGATCCCTTGCCAGCCCCCGGGGGCGCCCCTATTCTCACGCCGAGAAAGCGCTTTCCCGCGATTCTGTTGACATGATCGCGACAAAGATGCCGTTCCGGCATGTGAAGACGAATGGAGAGCCCGAGATGAGACGATCAGTCGCGCTGCGACTCAACGCGGCGCTGGCCACCTTGGCCGTTGCCGCCGCGACCGGTGTGGTGCTGTCGATGCCCGAGGCGGCGGCAGCGGCCAGTGGCGCCACCGGCTACGCCACCCAGAACGGCGGCACGACCGGCGGTGCGGGCGGACAGACGGTCCGGGCCACCACCGGAACCGCGATCCACCAGGCCCTGTGCGGCCGGGCCAGCAGCAGCACCCCGATCACCATCGAGGTCGAGGGCACCATCAACCACGGCAACACCACCAAGGTGTCCGGCGACAGCTGCAGCACCGCGGCCGACAAGATCGAGCTCAAGCAGATCAGCAACGTCACGATCGTCGGGGTCGGCGGCGGCGCCGTCTTCGACCAACTGGGCATCCACATCCGGGAGTCCAGCAACATCATCATCCAGAACGTGACGGTCCGGAACGTCAAGAAGTCGGGCTCGCCCACCTCCAACGGCGGCGACGCCATCGGCATGGAGAGCGGCGTCCGCAACGTCTGGGTCGACCACACGACCCTGGAGGCGTCGGGCGGGGAGTCGGAGGGCTACGACGGCCTCTTCGACATGAAGGACGACACCAAGTACGTCACCCTGTCCTACAGCGTCCTGCGCAACTCCGGCCGCGGCGGCCTGATCGGCTCCAGCGAGAGCGACCGCTCCAACGGCTACGTCACCTTCCACCACAACAAGTACGAGAACATCGACTCCCGCGCGCCCCTGCTGCGCGGCGGCATCGCCCACGTCTACAACAACCACTACGTGAGCCTCAACGAGTCCGGCATCAACTCCCGGGCCGGCGCGAAGGCCAAGGTCGACAACAACTACTTCGAGGACTCCAAGGACGTCCTCGGCACCTTCTACACGGACCAGGCCGGCTACTGGCAGGTCAGCGGCAACATCTTCGACAACGTGACCTGGTCCGAGCGCGAAGGCGACAACAACCCCGCCGGCCCCGACCCGCAGTCCAACACCAGCGTCAGCATCCCGTACTCCTACGCCCTCGACGCGGCCGACTGCGTGCCGGGCGTCGTGAGCCAGACGGCGGGCGCCAACAAGGGCCTGAAGGTGTCGGACGGCAGCTGCACGCCGCAGAACCCGGACCCGACCGAGCCGGACCCGACCGAGCCGGACCCGGACCCGACCGAGCCCGACCCCACCGACCCGCCCACCGGGACCAACCTCAGCATCGGGGCCGGCGCCGACGGGTCCTCCAAGGCCGACGGAACGAGCTACGGCAACGTCCGTGACGGTGACATGAGCACCTACTGGTCCCCGTCCGGCTCCACCGGTTCCGTCTCCGTCAAGTGGGGGTCCGCCACCACGGTCTCCAAGATCAACATTCGGGAGGCGGCGGGCTCCGAGGGCAGCATCGGAACCTGGCGGGTCGTCAACCACGACACGGGCTCCGTACTGGCCTCCGGCAGCGGAGCGGGCGTCATCGGCTTCGACCGGACCTCGCTGAAGAAGATCACCTTCCAGATCACCGGCTCCGGCGGCACACCGAAGGTCGCCGAGTTCGAGACCTACGCCGGCTAGCGAGCGGCGTGGTCCCGCGGGAGTGGGCGAGGGGTGCCCGGTGCGCGCGTACCGGCACGGCCTCGCCCTCTTGCACGGGCGCGGGACAATGGACGGTGGCCCACTCCACCCGGAGTGCCCCGGTCCACGGGGAGGGCCGTCGTGCGCACGAGGAGGAGAAGACATGGCGGAGCCCACGCCGCGTCGGAACGAACCGCGGCTACGCCCCGCGCCCCTGCTCTTCGAGCCGGCGGAGGCGGCCGCCGATCCGGAGCACTTCTTCGACCTCGAGTCGATCGACGACCCCCGTGCGCTGCTGGACCGGGCGACGGAGCTGACGCACGCCTTCCGGGCGGCGGCGGACCGGGCGATGGAGTTCCAGGCGATGGCGGCGGCGCAGCTGGCCGACCCCCGGCGGTTCGACCGGCTGACGGCCGCGGACATCGCCGAGCGGGCCGAGTGGACCGAGGACTACGCCAAGAAGATGGTGGAGTTCGGCCGGGACCTGATGCGCGGCGGCGAGGGCGGATCGCACCCCGGGCGGCCCGTGCCCTGACAGACCCCCACGCCCGGTGTCGGGCCCCCACGCCCGGTGTCGGGCCCTCGCGCCGGCCGGCCGGTCCTCTCGCATATGCCAGGCGGGTGGGCAAGATACTGCGTCCGCCTCCCTCCTGTCCGGGTTTCCCGCAACTCCCCGGAGCCGGTTCCTCACGCCCGGTAAATGTATGCGGCATGAGCAGCACGCGCGAAGTCGCCCTCGAATCCGCTCCCCGCACCTCGGACGTCACCTCGGACGGCGCTGCCTGGCTGGCCTCGGCGGGCCCGTACCCGCGCAGCGCGCTCACGCTCTGGGGGGAGCGCCCCGGGGCCCCGGTCGTCCTGCCCTGCGGTTCCGTCTTCGACGTGGTGAGCGCCCCCGCGATCTTCGGGCGCCGGATGCTGGACCGGATGTGGGAGGAGGGGCCGGGTTCGGGGCCGGTGGCCGAGTTCCGGGGCCGCATGCTGCTGTTCACCGCGCCGGGCACGGCCCAGCGGCTGCCGTCGCTGCTGGAGTGGGAGGAGTGGAGCGCGCGTGGCCGGGAGGGCGGCCGCACGGGCGCGGTGCCGCCGCTGCTGTGCCACGGCGCCGGGGACGCGGTGACCGTGCCGGCCCCTATGGGCGTGGCGGCCGGGCGGGCCCCGGTGGACGCGGTCGTCCGGTCGGCTCCGGCGGACGCGGCGGCCGGGCCGGCCCCGGCGGGCGAGTCCGCCCGGTCCGGTTCCCGCTGGCTGGTGGCTCCGGACACGCGTCGGCCGTGGCTGCCGGGCCCGGAGATCCTGCTCTGGGCGGCCGTACGGGCGGCCCGCGCCGCCGTCCGTATTTCGATTTTTCCCTGCGCCGACCAGGATGCTAAGGTCTACGACGTCAGCAGGCGCCGCTAGCTCAGTTGGTTAGAGCAGCTGACTCTTAATCAGCGGGTCCGGGGTTCGAGTCCCTGGCGGCGCACGTTGTCGATGGCGAGGCAGGTTCGCGGAAAGCGCGAAGCGGCCTCGCCATCGTTGTTCCCGCGCGGCTGCGCCGCGCGTGGCGGGGGCTCCGCCACCCGCCCCCCTTGGCCGTCGTGACCCCGGGCGCATGGCTCACCCCGGCGTGACCTGCACCGTCCACGCCCCCGACACCGTCCGCCCCGCCACCTCCACCCGTACGCCCTCGCCCGGCACCGTGAAGCTCTCGCCCAGACCCACCGGGGCGTCGGCGAGCGGCGGGTAGACCGAGTCCTCCCAGCAGGCCTCGGTGTCCGGGTGGGCGTCGACCACCTCGACCGGCCCGCCCCCGGACTCCGCCCCGCTGCGCACCCGGTACACCAGCACCCCCGCCCGGCAGGCGGCGGCGTCGTTGCCGACCGGCCCCCGTGCCTCGAAGGCGAGCACGCTGTCCGCCCCGGTGCGCACCACCGCGAGCTTGGTGCCCCGGCCGAGACCGAAGGCCGGCGCCCCGGCCGCGCCCGTCACCACCACTCCCGGCCCCGCTCCCAGCGGCTCCAGCGTCAGCCGGGTGGGGCCGCTGCCCCGCACGCACGCCACCTGCCGGGGCTGCAGCCAGCCCAGCTTCCACTTGTGCCAGCCGAAGAGGTCGGGGGCCAGTCCGAACTGGCTGCCCATGAGGTCCCAGTCGCCGACGTGGGTGTCCCAGTCGCCCTTGCCGTCGACGGGCCGCTGATACAGGTCGGGCAGGTCGAAGACGTGCCCGGTCTCGTGGGCCAGGACCAGCCGGTCCGGGGGATGGTTCTCGAAGACCGTGACGACGCGCCGGATGTCGGTGCCGTCGGCCCGCATCGGGGTGTCCAGGTTGACGACCTTCGTGGCGTCGGAGTCCACGCCGGGCGCGTCCGGGTCGGCGACGAAGTAGACGACGTCGTAGCGGGAGAAGTCGACGTGCCGGTCGGCGGCGTCGAGCGCGTCCCGCAGGTACGCGGCCCGGTGCCGGGGGCTCCAGTCGCGCCGTATGTCGTACCAGGTCGAGGGCCGGGGCATGGGGACCCAGGTGCGCAGCGGGTGCGGGCGGAGCGTGAACGTGCCGTACGAGGCGCGCCGGAAGAAACGGGTGGTGGCCGGGAAGTGGTCGGCGGCCAGTTCGGCCGGCGCGGTCAGCGGCTGCGAGTCGGGGAAGGACAGGAACACCATCACCGCGTCCAGGGCGCGGACGGGCCGCGGATAGGCGGCGTTCCAGGTGTCCAGGCCCTCGGAGTGGTGCACGTCGGCGCGCCGGAGCGCGCAGGGCTCCGGGGAGAAGGGCTCCGCGACCGAGGGGGCGGTGACCAGGGAGGTCGCGGCGAGGGCCGACATCGTGGTGCACACCGCCGTCGTGCTGCGCAGCCTGGGCCGGACCGCCCCCGCGGCCCGCCGGTCCGCGCCGAGCCTCTTGAGGGCTTCCCGGGGGAGTCGCCTCAGGGGGAGCTGGCGCGGCACATGGACCTCCGGGTGCGGTTGACGGGACACCGCACTCAGCTTGTGCATGTTTGTCGTACTGCGCCCTGTTCGCCTGCACCGGATGGGTGAGCCGCCCGGAATTTCGCCGGAGGACTCCTGGCCGGCGTCTTCGGGTCACTCACAGAACGTCACAACTGGTCGGGGGTGTGTGAAACCCGTCCAGGTGTGAGCAGAAACGATCTGCCGGAGAGATCACTTGGTCCCGAACGCGGAACGGCGGCTGGAAGGGCCCGGTGGCAGCCTCTATGATCGGCACACTTTCCTGCACGAACAGAGCACGAACAGAGATCGAGGCACTGCGGGAGCGAGCGGTGAACGGAACCTCCGAAGGGCCGGCGCCCGCGGCAGACCTCGACCGGTCGGCCGTCACGGACAGTGACAACCATCTGGCGCCTCGTACTCCGTGTACGGGGTCCCCGGCCTACCGGTCGGCGTTCACGGCCGCCCCCCTGGCCATGGCCGTCGTCGACGCCGAGGGCCTGGTCGTCGGCGCCAACGAATCGCTGGGCACCCTGCTCGGCACCGAGCCGGCCGCGCTGGCCGGCTGCCCGGCGGCCGACCTCGTCGACCTCGCCTCCGACGCCGGCACCTGGCACGCGTACCGCGAGGTGCTGCGGGGCCGGCGGCCCCGGCTGCGCTGCACCCGGCGGCTGAAGCGGGCCGACGGGCACTCCCTGTGGGTGCAGGTGACCCTCGCTCCCCTGGCCGAGCCCGGGGACGCGCAGGAGGGTCTGCTGCTGTCGGTCGCCGACATCAGCGCCCGGCGCGAGCTCCAGGCCCGGCTGCGCCACCTCCAGATGCACGACCCGGTGACCCGGCTGCCCAACCGCGCGCTGTTCTTCGAGCGGCTGACGGCCGCGCTGGAGGCGGAGCCGCACGAGCACGGGGGCACCGGCCGGATCGGCGTGTGCTACCTGGACCTGGACGGCTTCAAGGCCATCAACGACACCCTCGGCCACCGCGTCGGCGACCGGCTGCTGGCCGCCGTCGCCGAACGCCTCACCCGGTGCGCGGAGGACGCCGCTCACGCCCGGTCCGGCGCCCCGCTGGTCGCCCGGCTCGGCGGTGACGAGTTCGCCCTGCTCGTGGAGGACTCCACGGGTACCGACCAGCTCGCCGAACTGGCCGAATCGGTCCTGACGGCGCTCCAGGCGCCCTTCGAGCTCGCCGACCGCCGTCTGTCGGTCACCGCGTCGGTCGGCGTCGTCGAACGCCACACCGTCGGCACCACCCCCACCGCCCTGATGCAGGCCGCCGACACGACCCTGTACTGGGCCAAGGCCGACGGCCGGGCCCGCTGGACGCTCTTCGACCCCGAGCGCAACGCGAACCGCATGACCCGCCAGGCCCTCGCCGCCACGCTCCGCCCCGCCATCGAGCGCGGCGAGTTCGCCCTGGAGTACCAGCCGCTGGTCGGCATGGAGGACGGCCGGGTGCGGGGCGTGGAGGCGCTCATCCGCTGGAATCATCCTCAGTTCGGCGTATTGGCGCCGAATCGGTTCATCGCACTGGCGGAGGAGGACGGCTCGATCGTTCCCCTGGGCCGCTGGATCCTGCGCACCGCCTGCCACCAGGCCCGCCGCTGGCAGCTGGCCCACCCGGACGACCCGCCGATCTTCGTCAGCGTCAACGTGGCGGTCCGCCAGGTCTGGGACTCCGACCTGGTGGCGGACGTGGCGGCGACCCTGGAGGAGACGGGCCTGGCCCCGCACCTGCTCCAGCTGGAACTGACGGAGTCGGCGGTGATGGGCTCGGCGGGCCGCCCGCTCCAGGCCCTCAAGGCGCTCAGCGACATGGGCGTCCACATCGCCATCGACGACTTCGGCACGGGTTACTCGAACCTGGCCTACCTCAGCCGGCTGCCCGTCTCGGTCCTGAAGCTGGACGGTGCGTTCGTACGGGGGTTCCAGTACGACGGGGTGCGGGACGGCGGGATCCAGGCCGCCGGGGCGGACGCCGACGCCGCCCCGGCGGCCGACGAGTCCTCGGCCAACCCGGCCGACGAGGTCATCGTCGAGGCGATGGTCCAGCTCGCCCACCGGCTCGGGCTGACCGTCACCGCCGAGTGCGTGGAGACCTCCGACCAGGCGACCCGCCTGCGCCGCATCGGCTGCGACACCGGTCAGGGCTGGCTGTACTCCCGACCGGTGGCGCCGGATCGTATCTCCGCACTGCTCGGCGCCGCCGGGGCCGGGGCGGCCGACCCCGGGACCGCCGGAACCGCCGGGGCCGCCGGGGTTCAGGCCGGCGTCGGCAACCCGTAGGCGTCGGCGATCAGCTCGTAGGAGCGCAGCCGTACGTCGCCGCCGTGGGCGTTGGCGGTGAGCATCAGCTCGTCGGCGCCGGTGCGCTTCTGGAGGTCGTCGAGGCCGGACCGGACCTCGTCCGGGGTGCCGTGGATGACGTTGGAGTTCCAGGACGCCACGAACTCCTGCTCCATCGGGCTGAAGTCGTACGCCTCGGCCTCCTCCGGCGTCGGCACGAGCCCGGGGCGCCCGGAGCGCAGCCGGACCATGTTCAGCGCGGCGGCCAGCACCTGCCGGCGGGCCTCCTTCTCGTCGTCCGTCGCCAGCGCGGAGACGCCGATGAGGGCGTAGGGCGCGTCGAGGACGGCGGACGGCCGGAAGGACTCCCGGTACAGGTCCAGCGCCGGGACGGTGTTCTGCGCCGAGAAGTGGTGCGCGAAGGCGAAGGGCAGCCCGAGGGTGCCGGCCAGCCGCGCGCTGAAGCCGGAGGAGCCGAGCAGCCAGACCGGCGGCCGGTGCGGGGACTGGACGCCGCCGGGGGAGGTCGCCTGTACGGGACCGGGCACGGCGTGGATACGGCGGTAGGGGTGCCCGTCGGGGAAGTCGTCGTCCAGGAACCGCAGCAGCTCCGCGAGCTGCTGCGGGAAGTCGTCGGCGCCCTCGTTCAGGCGGTCGGTGCGGCGCAGGGCGGCGGCGGTGGCCCCGTCGGTGCCGGGGGCCCGGCCGAGGCCGAGGTCGACGCGGCCCGGGGCCATGGCCTCCAGCGTGCCGAACTGCTCCGCGATCACGAGCGGCGCGTGGTTCGGCAGCATGACGCCGCCCGAGCCGAGCCGGATGCGGTCGGTGTGGGCCGCCAGGTGGGCCAGGATCACCGCGGGTGAGGAGGAGGCGACGCCGGGCATGGAGTGGTGCTCGGCGACCCAGTACCGGTGGAAGCCGCGGGCCTCGGCGAGGCGTGCGATGTCCACGCTGGTCCGCAGGGCGTCGGTGGCGGTGCGGCCGGCGCCGACGGTCACCAGGTCCAGTACGGAGAGGGGGACGGGCGCGGTGCCGTGGACGGGGCCCCGGATCTCCTCTGCGGCGTCTGCGGCCATGGCGGGGTGCCTCCTGTGTGGTGTGACGTTCGCGGTTCGCTGCGCGACGTAACAGGAGGCGGTCTCCGGTTATTCCCCGGCGGGGGCCTTGGGGGTGGTGCGGAAGGCGGTGAAGGCGGGGGCGCGGAAGGTGAGCGTGGCCCGGGTGAAAGCCTTGTAGTCGTCGATCTGGAGGAGGCCGGGGATGTGCTGTGCAGGAAGTCCACGTCCCGGCGGAACGTGGCGTACACCAGCCACGCGTCCGATCTGCCGCCATGGCCACCAACGCGAGGTGACGACTACCGGGGCCTGGAACCGTCACTCTCGCACGGTGGGTCAGACGGGCAGGAGGTGCCTAGTCGACGGGCGAGACCCGGATCAGGTTGCCGTCCGGGTCCGTGATCACGAAGGTGCGGCCGAAGACCTCGTCGTGAGGCGGTTCGACCACGGTGACCCCCTTGGCGACCCACGCGGCGTGGATGTCGTCGATGGCCACCGAGGACCCCGGGACCATCAGGCCGACCTCCGAGGTGCGCGGCGTCTGCGGCGTGACCTGGTCCGCCCGGCCGCTCCAGAGCGCGAACAGTACGCCCGGCGCGACCTCGAACGGAACGTAGCGCGGGGTGGTCATGACCGGCTCGATGCCGAACAGATCGGAGTAGAACGCGGTCGCGCGCTCGACGTCGTTGACGTAGACGAGGAAGAGGTTGGGTGCGGACATGGGTGTCGGACTCCTTCCGGGAGGGCCGGTTCCGGCCGTTGCCGTCAGCCTCGCGTGAGAACCTGACAACGCCTGTCATGTTCGGGTGAGGAAGTCGAGGAAGCCGTCGCGATGAGTCGACCGCAGCGTTTGATGGAGCTCCTCGCGGCGTTGCAAGCACGTCGGCGGACCACCGCCGAGTCGCTCGCCGAGGAGCTGGGCGTCTCGGTCAGAACGGTGCTCCGCGACGTGCGGGCGCTCGTCGACGCGGGCATTCCCGTCTTCACCGAGCGGGGCAAGTACGGCGGTATCAGCTTGCTGCCCGGCGACCAGGTCGACCTGTCGAAGCTGACGACCGGCGAGGCGGACCTGCTGCGGGCGGTCGGGCTCGATCTCGACCGGGCCCGCCAGCTCGGCGGCGAGGCGGCCGCCCGGTCGGTGCTGCGCAAGCTCACGCCTCGCCGGTCGCCGGCGCACACCCGGGACGACCTGCCGCTGGCCCTGACGGACGTGATCGCGATCGACAACCGGCCCTGGTTCGAGGACCCCGCGCCCACGCCCGACGTGGCCGGCCTGGTCCGGGACCTGCGCACGGCCAGGCGCCTGCGCATCGGCTACCGGCGCAGCGGAACCGCGATCGTCCAGGAGTACGTGGCCGACCCGTACGGGCTCGTGCTGCGGGCCGGGCGCTGGTACCTCGTGGCCGACCGCGACGGACTGCCTCGTATGTTCGCGCTCTCCCGTCTCCAGCACTGGACCGTGCTCGACACCGCCCGTCGGCTCCGCCCCGGCGCCGACCTCGCCGGCACGGCGAGGGAGTTGGGAGAGGCTCTGGAGAACCAGCGGCACGTCGTCGTCACGGCGCGCCTCGACACCGACTTCCTCGACATGGCCCGCAGGGTCCTGGGCGCCCGGTTGAGGACGGCGGGCGCCCAGGGGGACGACGGGCGAGTCGAGATCACCGTCGCGTATGACCAACTCGACGGTGTACGGCAGCTGCTCCAGTTCAGCGACCACATCGAAGTCGTCGCCCCGGCGCCGGCCCGCGAGCTGATCCACCGACTCGCCACCCGGATCGCCCACACCCACACCGGGCAGCCGTACTGATCCGCCGTACCGACCCGGTCGGCGCCGCTGCTGAACGCCCGTCCGGGTCGGCCCTCGTGGGTCTGGCACACTGCCCCGATGATCGTCAGACTCGGACAGGAAGCCGATCTCCCCGGCTTCGTCGGTCTCGCAGCCCAGGTGGAGCACTGGTTCGGCCCGATGGTGGACGACCCCGGTTTCCATCGCGCCGTCGAGGACCACATACGGCACTCCACGGCCCTCGTCGCCGAATCTCCGGCATCCGGCGAGCTTCTGGGGGGACTGCTGTTCGGGGCGGACGCATCGGTCCACCATGTGCACTGGTTGGTGGTGGACCGGCAGGCACGGGGGCGGGGAGCCGGCAAGCGGCTGATGACGGAGGCGGTACGGCGGTTCGTCCGAGGGCCGGGCACCGTCGAGGTGGTGACCTTCGGTGCCGATCACCCCGGAGCGGTGGAGAGCGGCGCCCGTGTCTTCTACGAGCGCCTGGGTTTCCGCCCCGCCGAGGTCACCGGGCCCGGCCCCGAGGGCGGCTCCCGGCAGGTCTATCGCCGTGAGGTGGCCGGACCTCACGACACCGGTTTCCCGGTGCGCTGATCCGGCACCGGCTCGCACCCCCGTATGCCTCGACGGAAAGCGTGAACGATTCCCGCGGAATGTTCACGTACCGCTCAAATGAGCACTCCGAGGACAGAATGGCCGAAGTGTCCTCGCCGTGGCGAGAGTCCCCCGCCCGCCCCGGCTCCTGCTCGCCTCCACGCGCGGCGCGTTCCGCTCCGCGTCAAGGGCGCCAGGCCACCCGGTGCTCCGCCAGATGGGCCAGTACCGCGTGGTTCGCCTCCCAGCCGTCAGGAAACTTCACCAGCGTGCCCAGCTGGACCGGCTCCGTGGACGGATAGTCGTCGAGGAGCTCGCCGACCCCCTCCCGGCACACCACGATGCACGCGTGCCGGTGCCGGGAGGCCAGGACGCACAGGCGGCCCGTCTCCAGGTGGAAGGCGGTGGCGTCGGGACGGCCGGAGAGCGGGTGCAGGACGACGGTGACGTCGTACTCGCGGCCCTGGAGCCGGTTCGCCGTGTCCACGGTCACGTCGCTCACCCCGAGGTCGGCCAGCGCGGCCCGTACCGCCGCCGCCTGGTCCCGGTGCGCCGTACCGACGGCGATACGGCCGGCGGTCAGCGGGGCGGGGTCGGGCGAGCGCTCGGACGTCGCCGCGCCCTCCCGGTCGAGGAGCCGCCGGACCACCGCCGCCACCGCCCGCACCGCCTCCGGATCGGTGCGCGGGGTGTGCCGCGGGGGCAGCTCCAGCAGACCCCAGCCCGAACGGGCGGCCTCGTCGATCACCTGGTCGGGGCCCGAGCCGTCCGACGCCACCGCGAAGGCCAGACTCCGGTCGCCGTGGTCCGTGCCGCTGCGGAACGGCGTGTACGGGTAGAACGCGTCGGAGACGAGCCCCGCCGCCGAGGCCGGGAGCCGCCACGACACCGGCAGCCGGTGCTGAGGCAGGCCCGGATTGTGCGCGAGGAGTGTCGTCACCGCGGAGCCCGACGGGTCGTACGACAGGCCCGCCCACTGCTCGCTGCCCACGGTCGCGAACGGGTCCAGCTGGCCCGGGTCGCCCACGAACAGCGCCCGTTCGAAGAGACCGGCGACCGCCAGCAGGGCGTCGGAGCGCATTTGGTACGCCTCGTCGACGATCGCGTGCCGCCACGGCTCGTCCACCTTGACGTGCGCCCACTTCGCGGCCGTGGACAGGACGACGGCCTGCCCGGCGAGGTCGGCGGCCTTCGCCGACTTGCGTACGTTCGCGAGGTCGTCGAGTGCCTTGTCGTACGGGTCGGCGTCGCTGCTGTGCAGGCGGCCCACCGGCAGGTCGGGGTTCTTCTCGGCGAGACGCAGGACCAGGTCGTCGACCTGGGCGTTGGTCTGCGCCACCACCATCAGGGGGCGGCCGGCCTCGGCCAGCTCCAGCGCCGCCCGGACGACGAGCGTGGACTTGCCGGCGCCGGGCGGGGAGTCGACGACGACACCGCGCTCGGTGCCGTGCAGGGTGTCGTGGAGGATCGCGGCGGTGGCGCGGGCGGCCTCGGCGCCCGGGTCGAATCCGGCCTCGACGGGAGCGGTGGTGGCCTCGGCGGTCACAGGATGTCCTCCTCCGTCTGGGCGTCCGCGGCCTCCGGTACGGCCGCCGTCTCGCCGGGCGGTCCGCCGTGCGTCCACGGGGTCTGCTCCGGGTCGGGCAGTTTCGCGCCGCCCCGCTGCTCGTGCTCGAAGAGGGTGAAGCAGACCAGGTCCCCCTTCTCGGGCACCGACCCGGCCTCGGGCTCCTTGCCGCGGCCCATCTTGTCGACGATCCGCAGGACCAGTCCGCCCCCGCCCCCGACCCCGTCCCCGTCCGCGTCGGCCGGCCCGACGTACTCCGCCGCCTGCGGCTTGCCGTTCAGCGACCGGTAGACCTTCACGCGCTCGCCCAGGTGCGGGCGGTCGTCCGTGCGGACCGTGACCAGCGGGCGCGGACTGGGCCGCCTGCTCTCGCTGTACGCCATCACCACGTCGGTGACCTCACCGGCGAACGCCTCGCCGGACAGCCGCCGCCCGGCCATCACCAGTGGATCGTCCAGCGCCTCCTGGGCCTCCAGCCGGGCCTGTTCGCGCTCGCGCGTGGCCAGCTTGTTCGCCGCGGTCACCGCGTCGTCGCGGCGCGGCTGCGGGGGCTCGCCGGACAGCACGCGGTCGCGGTGGGAGGTGAACGACCAGCGGTCGCGGGTCCAGCGTTCCTCGACATGCGCGCCGGCGGGCAGCTCCCGCAGCAGCTCCAGACCCCGCCACACCGTGTCCCAGGTGGGGCGGGTACGGCTCTCGACCAGGGCGCGGATCTCCCGCTCGGCCGTGGTGAGGGAGCCGAGCCGGTCGTCGGCCTCCAGGCCGTCCTCGGCGGCGGCGAGCGCGGTGCGGGCGCGGTCGTAGCGCTCGATGGCGGGGGCGAGCAGCTTGTTGTCGAAGGCCGGGTCGGTCGCCGGGCCCGCGGGCGGGCACAGCAACTGGCCGTCGGCGTCACGCGCGAGTTCGGCGCGCCGCGCGGCCTGCGCGCCGGTCAGTCCCGCAGCGTCGGCCTCCGGGTCGATCCAGGCCAGCAGCGCCCCCAGGTGCTGGTCCTCCAGCGTGGACTGCCCGGTCGCCCACTGCCGGCCCAGCAGGTCGGTCATGGCCAGGAGGAGGGAGGAGCCGGGGACCCGGGCCCGCTCGCCGTAGTGGGTCAGCCACCGGCCGAGCAACGGCACCCTCGGCGGCGCGGGATGCGGCGTGTCCGGGTCCTCCTCCGCCGTACGCCGGAACCGCATCGACCGGCCCAGCAGCCGGACGAAGTCGATGCCCGCGCGGCTCGGCACGACCAGCTGCGCGGCGTCCGCGCACAGGTCGACCTCCACCTTGACGCGCTTGCCCGTCTCCGGGTCGGTCTCGGTGCGCTCGGCGGTCTCCACACTGTCGGCGTACGCCTCGATGTGCGGCAGCACGATGCCGGCCAGCTCGGCCAGGAACGCGAACCGCAGGTCGCGGTCGCGGGGCTGCGGGACGACCAGCAGATGCGGGGCGTCCCGGTCGGTGCCGACCAGGGCACCGAGCGGGGCACCGGCCTCACCGGCGGTGATCAGCGGCACGAAGACCAGCGGACGGTCGGACAGGTGCCGGTGCCGGACGGTGGCGGCGGGCTGGGCCCGGCCGGTGCGCATGGCCTCCAGACGGGCGAGCGTGGTGATCAGGGACACCCGGCCACCCCGCTCCCGCCGACCCCGCTCCCGCCGACCCCGTGCCCGGCGACCCCGCTCCCGCCGACCCCGTGCCCGGCGGCCTCCTGTCCGCCGGCCCCGACACCGGCCGTCGCGAGGGCCTCCGCACGCAGCCGGGCCGCCCTGCGCAGCGCGGCCACCGCCGGGTCGTCCGGATCACCGGCCTCCCCCCGGGCCGCCGCCAGCACGTCCTCCACCGTCGACAGCCCTCCGAGCTCGGCCCGTACCGGGCGGCCCAGCGCGGTCACCGCGCCGGCCTCGAGGGACCGGCCGCGGCAGTGGAAGGCAAGCTCGCAGGCGGACAGGCACTCGGGCGCGTACGTCGCGGGGACCGCCTCGACCGCGGCCGTCAGCTCCTCGGCCGGCAGCGCGGGGGAGAAGCAGACGCCCTCGGGGAGCGTGTCGGCGATGTCCTCGATGCGGGTCAGGCGGGCCAGCTGGCGGTCGGTGACCGCGCGCTGCTTGCGCACGTCGACGGCGGAGGCGGTGGGCAGGTTGGAGAAGTCCTCGGGACAGACGAGGAGCACCCGGTGGCGCACGCGCGGGGCGGGGTCCAGCCGGGCGGCGACCCGCTCCAGGGCCAGCACGTACACCGCTGCCTGCCGGGCGGCGGCGCCGACCTTCGCCGGGTCGGCGGAGCCGTCCAGCATGGGGAAGGACTTGATCTCGACCACCGTCCAGCTGCCGTCCGGGTGCACCACCACGGCGTCCGGCTCCAGGAAGGCGGGGGAACCGGCGACGTCGAGGGCGAGCATCGGGTGGTCGAGGAGCGTCCACGTGCCAGGAGTACCGGGTGGACCGGACGCCCCTGGTGTACTCGACGCCCCGGGTGTGCCGGTGGCCTCCCGCAGCGCCAGCGACGTCCGGGCCGCGCGGCCCTCGGGGCCGGTCGCGGACAGGTCCGGCACGTGCGCGCCGGAGGGCGGCTCGGCGCCCCGGTCCAGCTTCTCGTGCACGAGCCGCAGCAGCTCGGCGCCGCCGTCCGCCTTGACCCGCGCCTCGAAGGCGTTGCCCCGTACGAAGGCGAACTGCGACTGCCCGAAGACCGACGGCGAGCCCAGCGCGCTCGCGAGCGACGCCTTGTCCACCCCGGCGCCGTCGAGGATCGCGCGACGGCGGCACCCGGGGTTGGCGGCGAGCGCGGCCAGGGCGCGCGCGTCCAGTGCCTTGGCCGGTACGTCGGGACCGCGCAGCTCAGCGAGCCGGTGCCGGAGTCTCGTCCCCCGCGTCCGCTGGGGAGGGGTCCGGCTCGGCTCCCGCTCCGAACCGCTGCTCGCGCTGCCGTGGAAATCGCTCACCCGCGGAAGTCTGGCATCCACCACTGACAATCGCGGAACTCACGCCGGCCGGGGCCTGTGCGGCCGGGGTGGCGCGGGTCGCGAACCGCGTCCGTACCCGGTCCGCGCTCCGCAGCACGAACGGCGTCAGCAGCAGCCCCGCGCCCATCACGGCCGCGCCGGCCACGGCGTCGAGGAAGTAGTGGTTCGCGGTACCCATCACCACGATCGTGGTCACCAGCGGGTAGACGACGCCCGCCACCTTCGCCGTGCGTGTGCCGCCGTAGCGCCACAGCATCACCCCGCACCACAGGGACCAGCCCACGTGCAGGCTGGGCATGGCCGCGTACTGGTTGGTCATCCCGCCCAGGCCGCGCGGCGCGCTCGCCTCGCCGCCCCACCAGCCGTACGTGCTGTACTGGGCCATCGTGTCGACGAAGCCGTGGCTCGCGTCCAGCAGCCGGGGCGGGCAGGTCGGCAGCAGGGTGAAGCCGATGAGACCGATGAACGTGGACGTCATCAGCCAGGTGCGGGCGGCCCGGTAGCGCACGGTGCGTGAGCGGAAGATCCAGACCAGGATCGCGGGGGTGACCAGGTAGTGCAGTGACGCGTACCAGAAGTCGGCCGGTATGCCGATCCACGGCTCGCGGGTGAAGAGGCGGTTGAGCGGGTGCTCCGCGTTGAGGAACAGCACCTTCTCTATGCGCAGGATGGCCAGACCGTGATCGACGGCGTCGGAGACGTCGCCCCGGACGAGGAGGCGGCCCGCGGAGTAGCAGGCGTACACGAGGACGATGAGCGGCAGCTCGGTCCACCAGCGCGGCCGGGGTTTCGGGATCGCCTCGGTGCCCGGTGTCTCGGTGTGCGGCAATCCGATCGCCCTCCCCCTTCGTTCTCGCGCGCCTCGGACGGACACGGGCGTGCCACTCTACGGCCTTCGTGCGCCCGGTTCACGGAGCGCCCTCGGCCCTGATAGACGCCCACATCGCCCGCCGGGTTGCCCGTGCACGGCGTGCGCGATGATGGAGGCGTCCCCTCCGACACCCTCCCGGAAAGGCCCCCTTCATGGCACCGCGCATCCTGCTGGCACGGCACGGACAGACGGAGTGGTCACTGTCCGGCAGACACACCGGCAGGACCGACGTGCCGCTTCTGGAAGAGGGCCGGCGCGGCGCCAAACTGCTCGGCGAGCGGCTGCACCGGGCGCCACTGGAAGGGCTGCCCGGGGTCGAGGTGCGCACCAGCCCGCTGGTCCGCGCGCGGGAGACCTGCGAACTCGCCGGCTTCGGCGAGCGCGCCCAGGCGTGGGACACGCTGATGGAGTGGGACTACGGGGCGTACGAGGGCATGACCCCCGACGAGATCCAGGCCGTCCGGCCCGGCTGGCTGATCTGGCGGGACGGGGTTCCCGAGGGGGAGAGCCTGGCGGACGTCACCGCGCGCGCGGACGAGGTCGTGGCGTGGGCGCGTGGGGCGGACCGCGATGTCCTCGTCTTCGCCCACGGCCACATCCTCCGGTCGATCGGCGCGCGGTGGCTGGGGCTGCCGCTGGACTTCGCGGCGCGGATACGACTGAATCCCACGTCGCTGTCGGTGCTGGGGTGGGCGTACGGGGAGCCGGCGCTGGAGAGCTGGAACGACCTGGGGCACCTGGCCGGCTGACCTCGGCCCGGCCCGGCCCGGCCCGACCTCGGCCCGGCCTGGCCCGACCTCGGCCCGGCCTGGCCCGACCTCGGCCCGGCGCCGCGCGGGCGGGTGGCGCGCCCCGCCCGGCGTCGCGGGGTGCCTCCCCGTCGCCGACCCGTGCCGCCCGGCGCGGCACGACCGTCCGCGGCTGCCGGGCGGTGACGGACCTCACGCCGTCCGCGGCAGGGACGCGTGGCGGTCCAGGAAAGGCGCCACACCCGAGGCCCGCCGGTGGGGGAGGAGCACCCGGGCCGTGCCGGCCAGCATCGTACGGATACGGGACGACTGGACCTCGCCCAGGAGGTCCAGGACCCGCATGCCCGCCCCCGCCGCCTCGTCGGGGCGTCCGCCGCGGGCCAGGTCGTCCGCCAGTTCCGCCGAGTACAGCGCGAGGTTCCGGGTGAAGTGCGGGTCCTGCAGACCGGCCGCCCGTCGTGCGTGCCGGGCCGCCCGCGGCCAGTCGCCCAGGGTGGACCAGCACTGCGCCTCCAGCCCCTCCAGCTCGGCCTCGCCGTAGAAGCTCATCCACTCGGGGTCGGCGTCCGAGGCGCCCCGCTCGTAGAAGGCCTGCGCGCGGGCCAGCGCCTGCTCGCAGCCGACGCGGTCGGCGAGCCCCGCCCAGCCGCCCGCCTCGCGCAGCGCCAGCAGGGACATCAGCCGGGCGGAGCCCAGCGGCCGGGCGGCGCGCTGAGCGGCCTGGGCCGCCCGTACCGCCTCGCGCGGCCGGCCGGCGTCGCGGGCCAGGAACGCCATGTTGCAGAAGGCGTGCGCCTCCAGAGCCGGGTCGCCGGTCGTCCGGGCGGTGGCGAGGGCCTCGGCGTAGTGGGAGCGGGCGTCGTCGAAGCGCCCGGAGTCGTGCGCCAGCCAGCCCACGGAGATCGCCAGCTCACCCGCGCCCGAGTAGAGCCGGTCCGCCGTCGCCTGCCGGGTCGCGCCGGCGTCCAGCAGCGCGTACGCGGTGCGCAGCGGGGCCGCCGCGCGCCGGTAGAGACCGTCCGCGCCGTGCCGGTCGTCGAGCAGCCGGATCCGGCGGACGGCTTCTTCGAGGGCGCCCGCGTCGCCCGCCCCGGCCCGGCGCACGGGGCGTCGCGCCGCCGCGGCGTCGAGGGCGAGCCCCAGGGGGCCCAGCGAGGCGGCGGCCGTTGTGGCACCGCTCGTCATGAATGCGCGACGCAGCACGTCGCTCTCCTCATTGTCGTCGTGCGTGTCGTGCGTGTCGTACGGGTTGTACGGGTCATGGCGGTCGTCCGTGCCATGACGGTCGTGCGGATCACGCCTGTCGTACGGGTCATACGGGTCATACGGGTTGTACGTGTCGTGGGGGTCGTGTGGGTCATGCCTGCCTTGTGTGTCGTCCGTGTCCTGCGTGTCCCGCGTCTCATACGCCTCGTCGGGCCCGTGCGTCTCACTTGCGGCGCGCGGCGACCGTTCGGAGTGCGCCGGGGGCGCGTTCTCGACGGCGGGCGCCCGGCGCCCGCGTACCGACGAGCGGGGCGCGAACCCCAGGTCGGTGAGCGTGCGGCCGGGGAACATGTGGAGGAACACCCGCTCGTACGCGTAGTTGGGGCAGCGGATCTCGCCCGCCTCGACCCGCCCGACGTAGCGCGCGTCACAGCTGACCCGCTCGCCGATCTCGCGCGCGGCCCGGCGCACCGCCGCGGCGAACTCGGCCGGCGAGCGCTTTCCGCGCAACCGCCGGAAGGCGAGGTTCGGCCGAGGCGGCCGTTCGGGCTGGGCGGAGGGCACTGTCGTCGACGCCATGGCCGGGTCCTCTCGTGCGAACCGTCGAACCATGCCGGGACAGGGACCGGTGAGGATTCCTCCCTCCGGCAGCCCTGTTTCCGGCGAGCAAGAACGTACCGGCTGTGACCGATCGACCACCCGGTGTTTGGCTACAAACCGGATATCTCATGCTTGATCTGCCATGAAGTGCCATCCTTTACGGCCGCATCGTGCCGTAGCCGTTGACGGTCCCACGCGTTGAACCCTGTGGGCCGGGAGGCTCCCGACTCCCGAGCCGCTCGTCCGAGGAGGAGTTCCGTGGTGGAGGCCGGGATGGATACCAGGCGGATCGGTGATCCCCCCTGTGATGCCTGCGACGTGGTCACCGTGCCGGCCCGGCAGGGCCTGGAGGCGGTCGACATCATCAGGCGCGGTGTCGGTGAGGGGGTGGGCCCGGTGATCCACGACGACGGCTGCGACACCCTGGGGTTCCTGGTGCCCCCGGGCACGGCCGCCGCCTGGGACGTGCCGGGCAGCACCTGCACGGAGACGGACGGCCGAGGACGGCACCTCGACCCGGCCCCCGAGCCTCCCGTGGACGGCTCGGCCTGGCTGCTGCCGCCCGGTGAGGCCGACCCGGCGACCGACCCCGCCGTGCTGCGCGCCGCGCTGGGCGAGGCGGCCCGGCTGATCGAGGCCGCGGACAGCTGCCGCTGAGCCACCCCCGGGAGGTACGGCCGTCGAAGGCGTTCCCGTGCGCCGATAATGGACCGATGGGAAAGTCCAGGAACGCCCGCCGCGGGCGCGCTGCCGCCGAAACCGTCGCCGAGAACGTCGACGGCGGGCTCGCCGAGCTGGTCCCCGACCGGGAACGGACGCGGGCCTGGACGCTGCTGATCGACGGCGCCCCGCAGTCGCACGTGGACCTCGACGACCCGGCGTACCTGTCCTTCGAGTACCAGCGCCGCCTCGGGCACGTCATCGACCTGGCCGCCCCGGCGGGCAGGCCCGTCCAGGCCGTGCACCTCGGCGGCGGCGCCTTCACCCTCGCCCGCTACGTCGCCGCCACCCGCCCCCGCTCCACCCAGCAGGTCGTCGAGAAGGACGCAGGCCTCGTCCAACTGGTCCGCCGGGAGCTCCCCCTGGACCCCGGCGCGCGGATCCGGGTGCGCTCCACCGACGCGCGCGCCGGGCTGGCCAAGGTGCCCGACGGCTGGGCACGGCTGGTCATCGCGGACGTGTTCAGCGGGGCCCGGACCCCGGCCCATCTGACGTCCACCGAGTTCCTCGACGAGGTCCGGCGCGCGCTCGTGCCCGGCGGTGTCTTCGCCGCCAACCTCGCCGACGGCCCGCCGCTCGCCCACCTGCGCGGCCAGATCGCCACCGCCGCCGACCGCTTCCCCGAACTCGCCCTCGTCGCCGACCCGGCCGTGCTGCGCGGCAAACGCTTCGGCAACGCGGTCCTCGTCGCCTCCGACCACCCGCTGCCGGTCGCCGAACTCACCCGCCGCGCCGCCTCCGACCCGCAGCCGGCGCGCGTGGAACACGGCCGCGCGCTGACCGACTTCACCGGCGGCGCCGCACCCGTGACGGACGCGGCGGCGGTGGCCTCCCCGGCACCGCCGGCCTCCGTCTTCCGGTGACACGGGACCCGGTGACCCGGTGATTCCGACAGGGCGCTGAGCAGACTGAGCCGGCCGGGTCCGTCGGGCCCGGCCGGCTCAGTAGCTTCCGATCTCCACCCGCGGCGGCCCGTCGTGCCAGGTGCAGAACACCGACACCCGGTCCGCGCCCGAGGTGAACTCCACCCGGATCCACGACTCCGTCTTCCACACCTGCATCGACCAGCCCGCGCCCGGCGTCGCCGACACCAGGGAAGCGGACGAGGTACCGAGGTCGAACACCGCGCGGCCGCCGTCCGTGTCGTAACTCCTGACCCGGCCGGAAGCCGTGGGGGCCGGACCGGGGGCGGCGGGAGCCGTGGCCGTCGCCGTCCGCGACGGCGCGGGACTCGGCTCGCGGGGCGGCGTGCTCGGCGCCGACGACGGACTGCCCGACGGGGGCGGCCTCCTGGTGGAGGAGACCGACGACTCCGGGCCGTCGGCGTCCCCCGCGTCGTCCGGTTCCCGCGAGTCGCGCACGGACGCGTCGGCCGCCGTGATGGGCAGGGCGCGGGGACGGTCGTAGGCCGTGCCCGACAACACCGTGTGGACACCCCACCACGACAGCGTGACCGCCGCGCCGGTGGCGAGCAGCCAGGCGAGTACGTGTACGAGTCCTCTGCGCATCGCGGCCATACTGCCGCACGCGTCACACGCGTGTCGCCCGAACCCGGCCGGAACGGGAACGCACCGGAGTTGTCCACAGGGCCCGCACCGGGCGCGCCCGCATGGCGTACGGTGCCGCCCATGGCAAGTGTGCTCGTGGTCGAGGACGACCAGTTCGTACGCTCGGCGCTCATCCGGCAGCTGACCGACGCCTCGCACACCGTGCGCAGCGTCGGCACGGCGCTGGAGGCGCTGCGCGAGGTCGCCCACTTCCGTTTCGACGTGGTGGTCCTCGACCTCGGACTGCCCGACCTGGACGGCTCCGAGGCGCTGAAGATGCTGCGCGGCATCACCGACGTACCGGTGATCGTCGCCACCGCCCGGGACGACGAGGCGGAGGTCGTACGGCTGTTGAACGCGGGCGCGGACGACTACCTCACCAAGCCGTTCTCCGTCGAGCACCTGTCGGCCCGGATGGCGGCCGTACTGCGCCGCGCCCGGACCGGCGCCGCTCAGGCGGCACCGCCGGCCGTCATCCGGGTCGGCGGCCTCACCGTCGACCCGCTGCGCCGCCAGGCCGAACTGGACGGCACGCGACTCGACCTGACCCGCCGTGAGTTCGACCTGCTCGCCTTCCTGGCCGGCCGGCCAGGAGTCGTCGTCCCCCGCAAGGAACTGCTGGCCGAGGTCTGGCAGCAGTCCTACGGCGACGACCAGACCATCGACGTCCACCTGTCCTGGCTGCGGCGCAAACTCGGTGAGACCGCGGCCCGGCCGCGTTACCTGCACACCCTGCGCGGTGTCGGCGTGAAACTGGAGCCGCCCACGCAGCCGCCCGCACAGCCGCCCACGGGGCCGGCGACGCTCCCCGGAGCGGAGCCGCCACGATGAGGTGGGCCCTGGTCAAGGTGTCGCTGGCGGTCACCGCGATGGTCGTGGTCGCCTTCGCGGTGCCGCTGGGACTGGTCGTCCGGGAGATGGCCCGCGACCGCGCCCTCACCAACGCCGAGCGCGAGGCCGCCGCCGTCGCCCCGGCGCTGTCCATCACCACCGACCGCGACCAGTTGGAGCGCGTCGTCGCCTCCGCCGGCTCGGACGCCGGGATGGCCGTGCACGTACCGGCGTCCGGCGAGGCGAGCGGCGCCACCGACACCGGGCGGCGCACCACCGACACCGGGCGGCGCACCACCGGCATCGGCCGGCAGCGCGCCACCGACGAGGACATCGCCGCCGTGCGCCGGATGGGGCGCGCCTCCACCACGGAGGTCACCGGCGGTTCCACGCTGCTCCAGCCGGTCGCGCTCAGCTCCGGCGAGATCGCCGTCGTCGAGGTGTACGTCCCCGAGTCCGAGGTCACCAACGGCGTCGGCACGGCCTGGGCGGTGCTCGCCGCGGTCGGCGCCGCCCTGATCGTCGGCTCGGTCGCCGTCGCCGACCGGCTGGGCGTACGGATGGTGCAGCCCGCGCGGCGCCTGGTCGAGGGCGCGCACGAGCTGGGGGAGGGGAAACTGGGCGCCCGGGTGCCCGTGGAGGGGCCGAACGAACTGCGGCTCGCGGCGGTCGCGTTCAACTCCATGGCCGACCAGGTCGTCCAGCTCCTGGCCAACGAGCGGGAACTGGCCGCCGACCTGTCCCACCGACTCCGTACCCCGCTCACCGTGCTGCGGCTCAACGCCGCCTCGCTCGGCGACGGACCGGCCGCCGACCAGACCCGGGCCGCCGTCGAGCAGCTGGAACGCGAGGTCGACACGATCATCCGCACCGCCCGGGACGCCAAGCCGCAGACGGCCGCGGCCGGTCCCGGAGCCGGGTGCGACGCGGCCGAGGTGGTCCGGGAGCGGATGGGGTTCTGGTCCGCGCTCGCCGAGGACGAGGGCCGCAAGTGGCGGGTGGCCGGCACCGACCGGCCGGTGCGCATACCCGTGGCCCGCGCCGACCTGGCCGCCTCCCTCGACGCCCTGCTCGGCAACGTCTTCCGGCACACCCCCGAGGGCACCGCCTTCGCCGTCGACCTGCACAACGGCGAGGACGCGGTGATCGTGCTCGTCTCGGACGCGGGCCCCGGCATAGCCGACCCCGAGGCGGCGATGGCCCGCGGCCGGGGCTCGGGCAGCGACGGATCCACGGGCCTCGGCCTGGACATCGTGCGCCGGCTCGCCGAGTCGACGGGCGGTGACGTGAGGATCGGCTCCTCCGTGCTGGGCGGCACCGAGGTGCGGATCTGGATCCAGCTGAACGGGCGGGCGGCGACCGGACGGCGCGGACACCGCGGGACCGTACGCCGCCGCCGGCAACCCCGGCCGGCGCCGGCCACCGACCGGACCCGATCCCTTCGCTGAGCGCGCCCACGGGTCGCCCGGCCCCGGCCCGTCTCCGGCGGAGGCGGGAACGTCACGATCGGCGTCAGCGACGTCACCGGCGGGACGACCACCCGGCACACATGACATCCCGCAAGCGGGGGCGCGGCACCCCCCGTGGAATGCCGCGCCCCCGCCTCCCGGGACAGTGGACTACTCGGCCGGCTCCACCGGCGGCAGGGAGCCCGTCCGGGCCGCCCGCCCGTACCACAGGGCGCTCGACTTCGGAATGCGCTGCTGGGTGACGTAGTCGACGTACACCGCGCCGAACCGCTTCTCGTAGCCGTAGGCCCACTCGAAGTTGTCCAGCAGGGACCACAGGTAGTAGCCGCGGACGTCGGCGCCGTCGGCGATGGCCCGGCGGACCGCCCTGAGGTGGCCGTCCAGGTAGGCGACCCGCTCGGGGTCGTGCACCGTGCCGTCCGCGCCGGGCTTGTCGTCGTAGGCGGCGCCGTTCTCGCTGATGTACAGCGGCAGTCCGGGAGCCTCACGGTTGTAGCGCATGATCAGCTCGTGCAGGCCGGTCGGGTCGACGCTCCAGCCCATCTCCGTGCGCTCGCCGGGCGGCTGGTGGAACGTCACGTCCTCGGTGGCCGGCCACGGCGAGTGGTCGCTCTCGCCGTGTCCACCGGAGTTCGGGACGTGCGAACCCGCGTCCGCCGCCGACACCACGGTCGGCGTGTAGTAGTTGAGGCAGATCGCGTCCAGCGGCTGGCGGATCAGGCCCAGGTCGCCGTCCTCGACGTGCGACCAGTCGGTGACGGACGCCGTCGCCTCCAGCAGGGTCTGCGGGTAGGCGCCGTGCAGGATCGGGCCGTGGAAGATCCCGCCGGACAGGTCGTCGATCTTCTGCACGGCCGCCAGGTCCGCCGGGCTCTGCGACAGCGGCCGGACCACGGAGGTGTTGAGGCTGATCGCCACCGAGTTGCGGGTCGGCATCACCGAACGCAGCGCCACCGTGCCCAGGCCGTGCGCCAGGTTCAGGTGGTGCGCGGCGCGCAGCGAGGCCGCCGGGTCGGTACGGCCGGGGGCGTGCACCCCGGAGGCGTAGCCCAGGAAGGCGGCGCACCACGGCTCGTTGAGCGTGATCCACTGCTCCACCCGGTCACCGAGCGCCTCGCCGACGATCTGCGCGTACTCGGCGAACCGGTACGCCGTGTCCCGCGCCGGCCAGCCGCCCGCGTCCTCCAGCTCCTGCGGCAGGTCCCAGTGGTAGAGGGTGACGGCCGGCTTGATCCCGGCGGCCAGCAGCTCGTCCACCAGACGGCGGTAGAAGTCCAGGCCGCGCTGGACGGCGGGGCCGCGGCCGGTCGGCTGCACCCGGGGCCAGGAGACGGAGAAGCGGTAGGCGCTGAGACCCAGGTCCTTCATCAGCGCCACGTCGTCGCGGTAGCGGTGGTAGTGGTCGACAGCGATGTCACCGGTCTCGCCGCCGGCCGTCTTCCCCGGCGTATGGCTGAAGGTGTCCCAGATCGAGGGGGTACGGCCGTCCTCCTGGACCGCGCCCTCGATCTGGTACGCCGAGGTCGCGGCGCCCCACAGGAAGGCAGGGGGGAAGGTAACCGGGGTCACCGGCGTTGCGGACTCAAGCATGGAAGCGCTCCCATAGCGGGTCGTGGCTGGTCGTGGAAGACCGACGGGTACGAAGGACGAGGGGGGAAGGCGGGGCCGGGGCGGCGGTGACCCGACCCCCGCGGGCGCGGCGTCAGCCCTTGACGGCGCCCTGCATGATGCCGCCCACGATCTGCTTGCCGAAGATCGCGAAGACCAGCAGCAGGGGCAGCGTACCGAGCAGCGCGCCGGCCATGATCAGGGCCTGGTCGGGGGTGAAACCGCGGCCGAGGCCCGCCACCGCGACCTGCACGGTCGGGCTGCCGGTCTGTGTCAGCACCAGGAACGGCCACAGGAAGTCGTTCCACACCTGCACGAACATCAGCATGCCCAGCACGGCCATCGCGGGCCGCGCCGTCGGGAACACCACGTGCCAGATCACGCGCCAGCTGCTGGCGCCGTCCACGCGGGCCGCCTCGATGATCTCGTCCGGCAGCGCCTGGAGCAGGTACTGCCGCATGAAGAACACGCCGAACGCGCTGACCAGCGACGGGAAGATCACCGCCTGGAGCTGGTCGGTCCAGTCGAGCTCGGCGACCATCATGTACAGCGGGATGACGCTGAGCTGCGGCGGCACCGTCATCGTGCCGACCACGATCAGCATCAGGGCGTTGCGGCCCTTGAACCGCAGCTTGGCGAAGGCGAAGCCGGCGACCGTCGACAGCAGGACGACGGTGACCGACGAGATCCCCGCCACGATGGTGGTGTTGAGGATCGCCTCGCCCAGGTTGGCGTCCTTCCAGGCGATCTCCAGTTTGTCGAAGAGGTTCGCGCCGAACCAGAACGGCGGCGGCGTCTGGGCCAGGCGCTGGTTGTCGCGGGAGGCGGCGATCGCCGTCCACACCAGCGGGAACAGCGAGCCGATGGTGAACACGGCGAGGATGATGTACGCGATCGGTCCGGCGTGGTGCTGCCCGCCGGCCCGGGACGCCTTGGACCGCAGGCGCCGCCTGGGCGGCTCGGATGCCGGCTCGGCCGGGGGTTTCGTCAGGGTCGTCGTCACGGCCGGTTCTCCTTAACTACTGGCGCGCAGCCGGCGCGAGATGACGTAGTTGACGAGCCCGATCACGATGAGGATCAGGAACATCGTCCAGGCGATCGCGGAGGCGCGGCCCAGGTGCTGGTTGATCCAGCCCTGCTCGTACATGTACAGGCCGAGCGTCTGGAACTGGTGCTGGGAGCCGCCCGACGCGCCCCGGTTGGCGTCGAACAGCAGCGGCTCGCCGAACAGCTGCGAGGCGCCGATGGTCGACACGATGACCGTGAAGAGGATCGTCGGACGCAGCTGGGGCAGGGTGACGTGGATGAACTGCCGCCAACGGCTGGCACCGTCCAGCGCCGCCGACTCGTACAGCTCCTGCGGGATCGCCTGCATCGCCGCCAGGTAGATCAGCGCGTTGTAGCCGGTCCAGCGCCAGACGACGATCGTGGAGACGGCGACCTGGGAGGCCCACTTGTCGTTCTGCCAGTCGATCTTGCCCAGGCCGACCGAGTCGAGCGCCCAGTTGATCATGCCGTAGTCGCGGCCGAAGAGCAGGATGAAGACCAGCGAGGCGGCGGCGATCGAGGTGGCGTACGGCGCCAGCATCACGACGCGGTAGAAGGTGGAGCCGCGCAGCTTGTAGTTGAGGATGTGCGCCAGGCCCATCGCCATCAGGAGCTGCGGCACCGTGGAGATGATGCCGATGGTCAGCGTGTTCTTCGCGGCGTTCCAGAAGAAGTCGTCGTCGAAGAGCCTGGTGAAGTTCTTCAGGCCCACCCACTCCATGTCGGTGGGCGCCGTCAGCTGAACCGAGTGCAGCGAGGCCCAGCCGGTGTAGAGCAGCGGGAACAGGCCGAACGCGGCGAAGAGCAGGAAGAACGGGGAGACGAACGCGTACGGGCTCCAGCGCATGTCCCGCTGCCAGCGGCGGGAGAGCCGGGCCCGCTTCTTCGCCGCCTCGGGGGAGACCGCGTCACCGGGCGGTCGGCCCGGGGCCGCGCCCCCCTTCGAGGGGGGCGCGGCGGTGTCGTGCCGGGTGGTCATTCCGGTCACTTCTCCAGGTTGTTGTCGATGGTCTTGGTGGCGTTCTCCCAAGCCTCGTCGGGCGACTTGCCCTGGGTGACGAGGATGACGCCGTTGTCGGTCAGACCCTGCTGGATGATCTGGTCCTTCGGGCCGATCACCTGGGCCGGGATGGCGTCGGCGGCCTTGGCGAAGATGGCGCCGAGCGGCGTGTCACCGGTCATCTCGTTCTTGGCGTCCGTCACCTGGGGCAGCTTGTACGCGGCCGGGGCGCTCGGGAAGCTGCCCTGCACGGCGAACAGCTTGGCCTGCTGCTCCGGAGCGGTCAGCCATGCCACCAGCTTCTCCGACTCCTTCACGTTCTTGCCGCTCTTGGGCACGCCCAGGAAGGAGCCGCCCCAGTTGCCGGACTTCGGCGCCGCGGCCACGTCCCACTTGCCGGCCGCCTCGGGCTGGGACTTGGCCTTGATGGTGCCGAGCATCCACGGCGGGCAGGCGACGGTGGCGAACAGGTTGTTGGAGATGGTCTGTTCCCAGGCCGGCTGGAACTGGGTCTGCGCCTGGACCAGGCCCTTCTCGGCGGCCTCCGCGGTCAGGTCGAAGGCCTTCTTGACGGCGGGGTTGGTCTTGTAGATGACCTTGCCGGAGGCGTCGTAGAACTTCTCCTCCTCACTGCTGAGGATGGCGTTGATCAGACCGCCGGGCGAGTCCATGAAGTAGGTGTCCTTGCCGGCACCCTTCTTGTACTTCTCGCCGGTCTCGACGAACTTGTTCCAGTCGCCGGCCCACAGCGCGCTGACCTCGTCGCGGTCGGTCGGCAGGCCCGCCTTCTCGAAGAGGTCCTTGCGGTAGCAGATCGCCATCGGGCCGACGTCGGTGCCGAGACCGACCGCCTTGCCATCCTTGGTGATGCCCTGCTTCCACTTCCAGTCCAGCCAGCTGCTCGCCTGCACGCCCTGGACCTTGGACATGTCCACGAACTTGTCGGCCTGGGTCTCGACGATCTCGTTGATGTTGCCGACCTCGATGGCCTGGATGTCCTGCAGGCCGCTCTCGGTGGTGAGGTGGTTGACCAGAGCGGGGTAGTAGTTCTCGTTCCGCTCGGTGACGGTCTCCTCGATGTTGATGTCGGGGTTGAGCTTCTCGTACTCCTCGTAGAGCCCGGCCTCCTTGAAGCCCATGGTGCCGAACAGGCCGAGGGTGATGGTGGTCTTGCCGCTGCTGTCGCCCGACGACGTGCTGTCCTCGTCGTTGCCGTCGTCGGCGCAGCCGGCCAGCAGCCCGGCGCCCAGCGACGCGATGGCCGCGACGACCACCGCCTTGCGGGCGGATCGTGTACGTGCTGCTCGCATTGCGTCCTCCTGTTGCCCTGACGTGCCGACCCCCCGGCCAACTACATGGTTGGGCCCGCTGCTTCATGTCGTTCGTTCGTCGCTGCGGCTCGGGCGGGGAACGTGCGGGATGTGTATGTGCCAGGTAGTGTGGGAGCGCTCCCACAAGTGATGTGTTGAAGAGTCGTCGGTCCGGGCGAGGGTGTCAAGGGAGCGGACGCGGCGAAACGCGTTCAGTTATCGGCCTGTTAACTGGACGTGTCGAGCGGCGCGGAGACACCTCCGGGCGGCGGGCGACGGCCCGGAGCCGGTCATTACACCCGACCGGCCTGTTAAATTCCAGGCCAGCCGCAGAGTGCGGGGTGTCGACGGGAGGCGGAGCCGATGGCAGGCCACGGAGCGCGTGGGCGGAGCGGTGGCCGGCCCACCCTCGAAGAGGTGGCGGCACGGGCGGGCGTCGGCCGCGGCACGGTCTCCCGGGTGATCAACGGCTCGCCCCGGGTCAGCGACGCGACCCGGGCGGCGGTCGAGGCGGCGGTCGCGGAACTCGGTTACGTACCGAACACGGCGGCCCGCGCGCTGGCCGCCAACCGTACGGACGCGATCGCGCTGGTGGTGCCCGAACCGGAGACCCGGTTCTTCGCGGAACCGTACTTCTCGGGCATGCTGAAGGGTGTCGGCTCGGAACTGTCCGACACCGAGATGCAGTTGCTGCTGATCTTCGCGGGCAGCGACCGGGAGCGGCGGCGGCTCGCCCAGTACCTGGCCGCGCACCGCGTGGACGGCGTCCTGCTGGTCTCGGTGCACGCCGACGACCCGCTGCCCGACCTGCTGTCCCAGCTGGAGATCCCCGCGGTGATCAGCGGCCCGCGCTCGGCCGCGGAGTCGCTGGCGTCGGTGGACTCGGACAACTTCGGCGGTGCCCGCTCGGCCGTCGAGCACCTGGTGTCGCGCGGCCGGCGCCACATCGCGCACATCACCGGACGCCTCGACGTCTACGGTGCCCAGCGGCGCGTCGACGGCTACCGCGAGGCTCTGCGTGACGCGGGCCACCCCGCGGACGAGCAGCTGATCGAGGCGGGGGACTTCACCGAGGGGGGCGGGCGCCGCGCCATGCTGGAGCTGCTGCGCCGTCGCCCGGAGGTGGACGCGGTCTTCGCCGCCTCGGACGTCACCGCGGCCGGTGCCCGCCAGGCCCTGCGTGAGATGGGCCGGCGCATTCCGGACGACGTGGCGCTGGTCGGCTACGACGACTCGGCCATCGCCCGCCACATGGAGCCGCCGCTGACCAGTGTGCGGCAGCCCATCGAGGAGATGGGCCGCGCGATGATAGACCTGCTGCTGACCGAGATCGCGGATCGTCGTCCGGCGGTCTCGCGGGGACTGGAGCGGCATCAGGTGGTGCTGGCGACGGAGCTGGTGGAGCGCAGGTCGTCGTGAGGCCGCGGCGGCGGGGCCGCGCGTGATCCTCCGCGCGACGGCCGGACTGCCGTACTGCCCGACCGTTTGATCGTTCGCCTGGCCCGATGGCCCGATGGCCCGATGGCCCGATGGCCCGATGGCCCGATGGCCCGATGGCCCGATGGCCCGATGGCCCGATCTCCGCCGGTCCGACCGCTCCGGCGTGCTCCGCCAACGCGAATCAGCCGGTGGCCTTCTTCGGAAGGCCACCGGCTGATTACTCAGGGTGAGTGACGGGACTTGAACCCGCGGCATCCTGGACCACAACCAGGTGCTCTACCAGCTGAGCTACACCCACCAAGGCCGGTAGTCGAATCCCGCGTGGCGGGGTTCCCCGACCGGCTGAGAAAAAGTGTACAGGGTCCGAAGGGGTGCTCGCGCCAGGCTTTTCGGGACACCGCTCTCCGGCCGCCCGGCAGCTACTCGGCGGACCTGACGTGCTTCGCGGCGATCGCCTTCGCGGTGTCGCTGTCGGGGCCCGGCTGCGGGACGAAGACCGCTTCCCGGTAGTAGCGCAGTTCGGCGATGGATTCGCGGATGTCGGCGAGCGCGCGGTGGTTGCCGGTCTTCTCGGGGCTGTTGAAGTACGCCCGCGGGTACCAGCGGCGGGCCAGCTCCTTGATCGAGGAGACGTCGACGATCCGGTAGTGGAGGTAGCTCTCCAGTGCCGCCATGTCCCTCAGCAGGAAGCCGCGGTCGGTGCCGACCGAGTTGCCGCACAGCGGGGCCTTGCCCGGCTCCTTCACGTGCTCCCTCACATACGCCAGGACCTGAGCCTCGGCGTCCGCCAGCGTCGTCCCACCGTCGAGCTCCGCGAGCAGGCCGGACGCGGTGTGCATCTGACGCACCACCTCCGGCATCGTCTCCAGCGCCCGATCCGGCGGGCGGATGACGATGTCGATCCCCTCGCCGAGGATGTTCAGCTCGGAGTCGGTGACGAGGGCGGCAACCTCGATGAGCGCGTCGTCGGACAGCGAGAGGCCGGTCATCTCGCAGTCGATCCACACCATGCGATCGTTCATGCGGCCACTTTACGGTGGGCGCATGTTTCCCGGACCCCGGCGTCGGTGTGGGCCTCTCCGGGGGCTGCCGCCCCCGGGCCCCCGCTCCGGCCCGGACGGCCTCGTCCTCGAACGCCGGACGGGCTGAGTGGGTCTGCCCGTCCGGCGTTCACGGGGTCACGGCGCGCTGCGCTGGCCCGGCAGGCTCGCCGCCGTCGGCATCGGTGCCGCCGTGCGGCGGGTCTGGAACGGGACGGCGCTCTCGGGCGGCAGGGCGGCCGGTTCGGGCGGGGCCGGGGGCCGGGAGGCTCCCGCGGTGCCGGCCTCCGGGTCCACCGTTCTCTCGCCCTGCGGGCGGCGGGCCCGGTAGGCGGCCCGGTAGGCGGCCGGCGACGAACCGAGCTGGCGGCGGAAGTGGCCGCGCAGGGCCACCGGCGAGCGGAAGCCGCAGCGGCCCGCGACCTCGTCCACCGAGTAGTCGGACGTCTCCAGCAGGCGCTGCGCCTGGAGCACCCGCTGGGTGATCAGCCACTGCAGCGGCGCACTGCCGGTCAGGGAGCGGAAGCGGCGGTCGAAGGTGCGGCGGCTCATGTAGGCGCGGGCCGCCAGCGTCTCCACGTCGAACTGTTCGTGGAGGTGTTCCAGTGCCCAGGCGACGACCTCGGCGAGCGGGTCGGCGCCGATCTCCTCCGGTAAAGACCTGTCGAGGTAGCGCTCCTGCCCGCCCGAGCGGCGCGGCGGGACCACCAGCCGGCGGGCCAGCGCGCCGGCCGCCTCGTTGCCGTGGTCCGTGCGCACGATGTGCAGGCACAGGTCGATGCCGGCCGCCGTGCCCGCCGACGTCAGCACGTCCCCGTCGTCCACGAACAGCTCGCGCGGATCGACGTGCACCGACGGATAGCGCTTGGCCAGCGTCGGCGCGTACATCCAGTGGGTGGTGGCGGGCCGGCCGTCCAGCAGGCCGGCCGCGGCGAGCACGAAGGCGCCGGTGCACAGCCCGACTATGCGGGCACCCTCCTCGTGCGCTCTGCGCAGGGCGTCGAGCGCCTCCTCCGGCGGCGGAGAGGTGATCGACCGCCAGGCGGGCACCACGACGGTGCCGGCCCGCGAGATCGCCTCCAGACCCTGTGGCGCGGTGAGTTCCAGGCCCCCTGTGGTCCGCAGCGGGCCTTCCTCGCCGGCGCACACCAGCAGTCGGTAGCGCGGCACGCCGGCGTCCTGGCGGTCGATCCCGAACACCGACAGCGGTATGGAACTCTCGAAGATGGGGCCGCCGCTGAACAGCAGCACCGCGACGATCTCCTTGCGGCGTCGCCCGGTGAGCTTCCGGGCCGCGGATTCCGGCGCGGCAGTGGAGTCGTGGCCCATAACTGCTAAGCCCCCCTCGGTGGTCGCGGCGCCCTGGTCCTTTCGGGTCTGTCGCTCCAACACGTTTCCCCTCGGTCCTGCACGAGTCCCCCGCCGTAGACAGTCAAGATCGAATCTACTGTGTCCCGTCGAGCCGAGGTGGCCGGTTCGGCACTTGGGACATTGTCGACATGGCAACTTGGCGTGAAGCAGTCGATCACGAAGCGTTGCACTCCGGGGCGCCACAGGGAAGTACGCCTTGTGTCAGTGGCCAATCCCCGTAGGGTGCGCAGGGGCCCTGAGACCCTTTCCGTGCAGGTGGAACGGGGTATGGGGGGTGGTGGGGGACCGGGACGTACCACCGGTGGAAGTTGGCTGAAAAGAAGCGGACGTGTGCGCGGAAACCGGTCAGTCGACCGGTGTCTTCTGCCCGGCGTGCCGCCCGCCCCTGCGCGCCGGCCGTCCGGCCCGGTGCCGACGGCCGCCCCGGCCCGCGCAATCGTCGCCCGGCAGCCGGGCCGCGACGCGCTCGGACCGGCGCAGCAGCAGGCGGCAGACGCCGGTGACGGCGGCCAGGCCGAGGGCCGTACCGGCGGTGCCGGCGAAGGAGGTGCCGTACCAGAGGAGCACGACCGGGACGAGGAAGCAGCTGAAGGCCGCCCAGCGGACGAGGTCGGTGACGCCGTCCCGCAGCGGCGCGGCCGGTTCCGGGGCGTCGGGGGTGGCGGACGTGTCGGGGGTGCCGGACGGCGGATCGGCGGGGCGGTGCGGTCCGGACATGCGTGCTCCCTGGGGCTGGCGGCATGGGGATCAACGCCCGTGCGACGCGTCGGTCACGACGATCACGGACAGTTGAACCCCGTGCAAACCGCCTGTACAGCGCAGCAACCATTGCGTTACGGGCACCCCCTCGGGCATGCTCCGGGGAACCCGCGGCGGACACCGTGCGGGATCCGGGCGAAGGAGGCGTGGCGCCGTACCCTTGGGGGTATGGGCTTGGGAAGATGATTCCCGGACACACAGCTTCGCCGCACACTGTTGTCCCCCACAGAGGATAAAAACGCCGAGACAGCCATGGCCGGTCACGAATTCTTCGAACCCGCGGACCGCAAGCGGCCCGTCGCCGAACCTACGGCGGCCGAGCCCCTGGCGGCCGAAGAGCCACGCCAGTCGTGCGACCCAGCCTTCAAGCACGGTGTCGTCGTCGGCTTCGACGGCTCCACCTCCAGTGAGCGTGCCCTCGCGTACGCCATCGGCATGGCACGCCGGCTCGGCTCGGGCCTGGTCATCGTGCACGTCGCCAACCGGCTGCCCACCACCGTGTGGGCCGGCTGCGAGCCCCCCGTCTTCGTCGACGTACCGGACCACCGCACCGAGGTGCTGGGTCTGGAGCTGGCGTGTGCGGACTATCTCGTCGAAGTGCCCTGGATCCTGGTCGAGCGCGGCGGCGACATCTGCCACGAACTCGAGGAGGTGGGCCGGGAGTACGAGGCGGACGCCATCGTCGTCGGCTCCAGCCACGGCCTGGTGGGCCGCCTCTTCGGCTCCGTCGCCGGCCGGCTCGCCAAGCGGGCGAAGCGGCCCGTGGTGGTCATCCCCTGACACGCCGGACGGCCCCCCGCGTGCCGGTGGCACACGGGGGGCCGCTCTGGAAGCCGAAGCGCTGCCGGCCTCTTGAAGCCCTGCCGGGGTTCTGAAGCCCTGCCGGCGTTCTGAATCCCTGCCGGGGTTCTGCCGAGCAGTCCTACTCCACCGTCACCGACTTGGCGAGGTTCCGCGGCTTGTCGATGTCGCGGCCCAGGGCCAGGGCCGTGTGGTAGGCGAGGAGCTGGAGGGGGATGCCCATGAGGATGGGGTCCAGCTCGTCCTCGTTCTTCGGGACGACGATGGTGTGGTCGGCCTTCTCCTGCTCCTGGTGGGCGACGGCGAGGATCTGGCCGCTGCGGGCCTTGATCTCCTCCATGGCCGCACGGTTCTTCTCCAGCAGGTCGTCGTCCGGCACGATCGCGACCGTCGGCAGGGCCGGCTCGATCAGGGCGAGCGGCCCGTGCTTGAGCTCGGAGGCCGGGTAGGCCTCGGCGTGGATGTAGGAGACCTCCTTCAGCTTCAGGGAGGCCTCGCGGGCGACCGGGTAGCCCCGGACACGGCCGATGAAGAGCATCGAGCGGGCGTCGGCGTACTGCGCGGCCAGCTTCTTGACGTCCTCCTCCTGCTCCAGCATCTCGGCGATCTGCGCGGGCAGCTTGCGCAGCCCCTCGATGATCCGCTTGCCGTCGCGGACCGAGAGGTCGCGGGTGCGGCCCAGGTGCAGGGCGAGCAGCGCGAAGGCGACGCAGGTGTTGGTGAAGCACTTGGTGGAGACGACGCAGACCTCGGGGCCGGCGTGCACGTACATGCCGCCGTCGGCCTCGCGGGCGATCGCCGAGCCGACGACGTTGACGATGCCGAGGACGCGGCCGCCCTTGCGCTTCAGCTCCTGCACGGCGGCCAGCACGTCGTACGTCTCGCCGGACTGGGAGACGGCGATGTACAGGGTGTCGGGGTCGACGACCGCGTTGCGGTAGCGGAACTCGGAGGCGGGCTCGGCGTCCGCGGGGATGCGGGCCAGCTCCTCGATCATCTGGGCGCCGATCTGGCCCGCGTGGTACGAGGTGCCGCAGCCGAGGATCTTCACCCGGCGCACGGCACGCGCGTCGCGGGCGTCCAGGTTGAGGCCGCCGAGGTGCACGGTGGAGAAGCGGTCGTCGATCCGGCCGCGCAGGACGCGGTCCACGGCCTCGGCCTGCTCGTGGATCTCCTTGTGCATGTACGTGTCGTGGCCGCCCATGTCGTAGGAGGCGGCCTCCCACTCCACGGTGGTGGGCTCGGACGTGGTCCGGGTGCCCTCGGTGGTGTAGGTGCGGAAGTCGTCGGCCTTGAGGGTGGCCATCTCGCCGTCGTCGAGGGTGACTATCTGGCGGGTGTGGGTGACCAGCGCGGCGATGTCCGAGGCGACGAACATCTCCTTCTCGCCGATGCCGAGGACGACCGGCGAGCCGTTGCGGGCCACGACGATGCGCTCGGGGAAGTCGGCGTGCATCACGGCGATGCCGTACGTGCCCTCGATGACCCGGAGGGTCTCGCGGACCCTGTCCTCGAGCTTGGCGGCCTCGGAGCGGGCGATGAGGTGGACGAGGACCTCGGTGTCGGTCTCGGAGAGGAACTCGACGCCGTCCGCCTCCAGTTTGCGGCGCAGGTCGGCGGCGTTGTCGATGATGCCGTTGTGCACGACGGCGACCTTGTCGTCGGCCGACATGTGCGGGTGGGCGTTCGCGTCGGACGGGGCGCCGTGGGTGGCCCAGCGGGTGTGGGCGATGCCGGTGGTGCCCTTGAAGCGTGCCGGGACCTTGGCCTCCAGGTCGCGGACCCGGCCCTTGGCCTTGACCATCTTCAGGCCGGCCGCCTTCGGGGACGTGACGACGATGCCCGCCGAGTCGTAGCCGCGGTACTCCAGGCGCTGGAGGCCCTCGAGGAGCAGGGGCGCGACGTCACGCTTGCCGATGTATCCGACGATTCCGCACATGTATACGTAAACCTCGTGTCCCTCTTCGGCTTCTCAGCCGTAGACGATGGCTTCTCAGCCGTAGACGATGCGGCGCAGCTGGCGGAGCGAGAGCTCCGGTGGTGCCACCGCCCGGTATTTCAGTTCCGCCTCGATCCGTTCGAAGATCGTCGCGTTCACCAGGCCCTGGGCCTGGAGCTCGCGGTGGCGGCGACGGACGTATTCCTCGGTCGTCTCGTCGAAGTAGGCGAGCACGTCCTGGATCACACGCAGTGCCTCGCCCCGGCTCAGGGGAGTGGACCGCGTCAGGTGATCAACCAGTTCGTCGTGCACCCGGTAGATCCTGGGGTACGGGGGCAGGTTTCGCAAGAAACCTGCCCGATTTCGGGCAGGGTCTGCGTGGCTGTGCCTACATGCGCTTCAGTACCGCCTGCTTGGCGAGGCTGAACTCCTCGTCCGTCAGCACCCCGGAGCGGTGCAGTTCGCCCAGCTCCCGCAGCCGCCGCAGCAGCGCGTCGTGGTCGTCCTCGGCGGCGGGGGCCGGGGCGGGCGCCGCCGCGGCCGGCGGGGCGTCCTCCGGCGTCGCACGGGCGGCCGGTGTGGACGGGTGCGGGAGGCGGGCCTGCACGGCGGCGGCGACCAGGGCCATCAGCGGGTCCTTCTTGAAGCCCCACAGCTCCACGGCGTTGGGGTCGTACTTGGGCGGCGCCTTGGTCGGCGCGCCGCGCACGGTGAAGCGGAGGTGGCCGTTCTCCAGGCCGACCGTCGGCTGCCACTCCACCGCGACGATGTCGGCGAGGGGAAGGGTGCGCGGGCCGGAGGCCGACTTGGCTTCCTCCGCCTGCCATTTCCACTCCAGCCGCACCCGTTCGCCGTCGAAGCTCGCGACGCCGTCCCCGGCGGAGACCGACAGCGGGACGGAGGGCCCCGGCAGCAGATACGCGTCCACCGGGCCGGAGGGGACCTGGTCGAGGAGCAGGGCGTTGCGCACCTCGTCCACGAAGTACTCGGCGACGCCGTACCGGTCGGACTCCACGGTCAGCTGGTACGGGTCGTGCGGCTCGGTCAGCCGGCCGCCGGTCGCGTGCAGCAGCGGATCGGCGCCGTCCCGCAGGCGCAGCCGCAGCCGCCCGGACTTCTTGCCCTGCTCGAACGATATGCCCGCCAACGCCGCGAGGGGGACGAGCAGTTCACCCAGTTCCCTGCGGATCAGGCTGACGTTCTTGTCCCGTCCGGGAGTCAGCCGCAGGGTGTCGCCGTCGAAGACCCACGTTCCGTCCTTCTGGATGATTTCCGCCATGCGGGGATTGTTCCACCGACGCCCGACGGGCACCCCAAAGGACCGTCTCCGAGGTGCCCGCCCGCTTGCGAGGGCCGTCGCCTACCGGCCCGCGATGGGGTTCTTGAGGTTCCCGATGAGCTGGAGCGCGCCGGACGGGTCCGCGAGGTCCACCATCTGCTTGTTGTTGCGCAGCTGGAGCCGGTTGAGGCAGGACAGCGCGAACTCCGGCGCGAACATGTCGTACCGGTCGAACTTGTCGGCCAGCTCCGGCACCGACTCCTGGTACTCGCGGGTGATCTCCGCGACCGTCCGCCAGAAGTCGTCCTCCTCGACGACGCCCTCCTGCGCGAGGTTCGCGGCGAGGAAGCGGAAGAAGCAGTCGAAGACGTCCGTGAAGATCGACAGGAGCTTCTTGTCCTCGGGCACGTCCACCGCGATGCGGGAGACTTCCGGCGGCAGCACCGCGTCCGGGTCCATCACCGCGATCTCCTCGGCGATGTCCTTGTAGACCGCGCGCTGCACGACCCCGTCCTTCAGGACCAGGATCACGTTCTCGCCGTGCGGCATGTACACCAGGTCGTAGGCGTAGAAGCTGTGCAGCAGCGGGACGAAGTACGCGCGCAGGTAGTGCCGCAGCCACTCGGTGGGCGCCAGCCCCGACCGCTCGATCAGCGCGCCCGCGAAGGAGGCGCCCTCGTGGTCGACGTGGACGAGGGAGGCCATGGTGGCCAGGGTCTCGCCGTCCTGGAGGGAGGACACCGGGCTTTCCCGCCACAGCGCCGCCAGCATCTTGCGGTAGGGCGAGTAGCGGTCGGTGGCCTGTTCGTACTCCAGGTGCCGGTAGCCGACGGCCGCCCGCTCCCGGATGATCGTCAGGCCCGTCGACTTCAGCACCGGGTCGGACTCGATGAGCTGGGCGAGCCAGTCGTTGATGGCCGGGGTCGCTTCCATGTACGCCGCCGACAGGCCGCGCATGAAGCCCATGTTGAGGACGGACAGGGCCGTCTTCACGTAGTGCTTCCCGGGGTGCGAGGTGTTGAAGAAGGTGCGGATGGACTGCTGGGCCAGGTACTCGTCGTCGCCCTCGCCGAGGCAGACCAGGTGCCCGCGGGCGACCTCGGCGGCGAAGGTGACGGTGAGCTTGTTCCACCACTGCCAGGGGTGGACCGGGATGAAGAGGTAGTCGGCCGGGTCCAGGCCACGGTCGCGCAGGACGCCGTGGAAGCGGTCGACGGTCGCCTCGCCCAGCTCGTCGCGCACGAAGGACTCGTACTCGATCCCGACGCCGGCCGTGAACGCCGCCCGCGAGCGGTGCGCGGCCAGCCACACCAGCCGGACGGGGCTCGCGGTCTCCGGGGCGTACGACAGGTACTCGTGGATGCCGAAGCCGAGGCGGCCGTTGTTGGCGACGAAGCAGGGGTGGCCCTCGGTCATGCCGGTCTCGACGGCCTGGAAGCCGCTCCTCGCCAGCTCGGCGGAGGTGAGCTTCGGCTTGGTGAGCTTGTAGCAGGTGCCGGAGAGGGTGGAGGAGATCTCCTCCAGGTAGACGGGGAGGATCTCGTCGCTCAGGCCCAGGGACTCCTTCAGCTCGATGAAGAAGTCCAGCGCGGCGAGCGGCAGCCCGGTGCCGTCCCGGTGGCGGGTGATCGAGGCGGCGTCGACCTGCCAGTGGTCCAGGGCGCGGACGGTGGCGGTGAAGCGGTACTCGGTCTTGCCGTCGTCGGAGCGGACGACGTACGCGTCACCGGTGGCCTGTTCCGGCGTGATCAGCCGCTCGTGGGTGAACTCGGCCAGCGCCTTGCGGATCAGGAGGCGGTTGGCCTGCTCCCAGTGCTCGGGGGTCAGGTGGGCGACGGCGTCGGCGAGGCTCATGCGGACACCGCCTTCTCGAACTGCTCGCGGGTGCAGAAGCTCAGCAACGCCTTCTTCTCCGGCTTCTGGATCTCGCGCTCGGGCACGAATCCGACGGCTGCGTTCAGGGCGTGGACGGCCTTGTTGCCGACGTCCGGCTCGACGACGACGCGGGCGGTCGCCGGGTCGGCGAACAGCTCGGCCATCACGGCGGTGATCACGGCGCGGGTGAAGCCGTGCAGGGGCCGGTCGGTGGGGGCGACCAGGAAGTGCATGCCGACGTCACCCGGCTCCGGCTCGTACAGGCCGGTCAGCTCGCGGTGGGCGGGGTCGTACTTCTCCATCAGGAAGGCGGGGACGCCGTCGTGCAGGCCGATGTACGCGTGGTGGTGCTCGTCGGCGGCTATCTCCATGTAGGCGCGCTCGACGTCGACCAGCTTCGCGTCCTGCATCATCCAGAACGCGGACTTCGGGTGCGTGACCCAGCCGTGCAGCAGGCCGGCGTCCTTCAGCGGGTCGAGGGGGCGGAGGGTGAGGGCGCCGATGCCGGCGACCGTGGGGGTGGTGGTGCTCATGCGCTGAACTCCTGGAACGCGATCGACTTCTCGACCGGGTAGTACTCGGTGCCGAGCAGCTCTCGGATGATGTAGCTGTTGCGATAGGCACCCATGCCCAGATCGGGGCTGGTGATGCTGTGCGTGTGGACACCCGCGTTCTGCAGGAACACGCCGTTGCCGGTGACGTCGACGGCGTAGTTGCGGGCCACGTCGAAGTTGCCCCGGGAGTCGTAGCGCAGCCGGTCCCGGACGGGCTTGAGGAACTCCGGCTCCGCGTACTGGTAGCCGGTGGCCAGGACCAGGCCCTCGGTCTCGATCTCGAAGTCCGTGCCCTGCTCCTCCTGCCGGAAGCCGAGGGTGTACGTGCCGTCGGCGTACCGGGCGCCGGTCAGCGCCGAGTGGGTGAGCAGGCGGGTGGGGACCGGGCCGCCGAGCTTCTTCTGGTAGAGCAGGTCGAAGATCTCGTTGATCAGGTCGCCGTCGATGCCCTTGAACAGGCCCTTCTGCTCGGACATGAGGCGGTAGCGGGTCGGCTCCGGCAGCGCGTGGTAGTAGTCCACGTACTCCGGGGACGTCATCTCCAGCGTGAGCTTCGTGTACTCGAGGGGGAAGAAGCGGGGGGAGCGGGTCACCCAGTTCAGCCGGTAGCCGTGGACGTCGATCTCGCCGAGCAGGTCGTAGTAGATCTCGGCGGCGGACTGGCCGCTGCCGACCAGCGTGATCGACTTCTTCTTCACCAGCTCCGCCCGGTGCTGCACGTAGCGGGAGTTGTGGATGAAGTCGCCGGCCAGGCCGCGGCAGGCGTCCGGGATGTGCGGCGGGGTGCCGGTGCCGAGGACCAGGCGGCGGGCGCGGTAGGTGTCGCCGGAGGTGGTGGCGACGACGTACAGCTCGTCCGTCTCGTCGTACGTCACCTCGGTGACCGTCGTGGAGAAGCGGACGCTGCTCAGTCTGTTCGCGGCCCAGCGGCAGTAGTCGTCGTACTCGACGCGCAGCGGGTAGAAGTTCTCCCGGATGTAGAACGAGTACAGCCGGCCCTTCTCCTTCAGGTAGTTGAGGAAGGAGTACGGGGAGGTCGGGTCGGCGAGGGTGACCAGGTCCGACATGAACGGGGTCTGGAGGTGGGCGCCGTCCAGGAACATCCCGGCGTGCCACTCGAAGTCCGGCTTGGACTCCAGGAAGACGCCGTTCAGCTCGGCGATGGGCTCGGTCAGGCAGGCCAGTCCGAGGTTGAAGGGGCCGAGGCCGATCCCCACGAAGTCGTACGGGGCACTGGCTTCAGGAAGCGCGGTCAAGGGACTCTCCCAGGTACTGCTCGGCGTGGCCGGCGATCAGGTCGAGGACGGCGGCGATGTCGGCCGTGGTCGTCTCGGGGTTGAGCAGGGTGAACTTCAGGTAGTGGCGGCCGGCCACCTTGGTGCCCGCGACCACGGCGTCGCCGGAGGCGAACAGGGCCTTGCGGGCGTACAGGTTGGCGCGGTCGGTCTCGGCGGGGTCGGTGACGGCCGCCGGTACGTAGCGGAAGACCAGCGTGGACAACGACGGTTCGACGACGACGTCGAAGCGGGGGTCGGCGGCGAGCAGTTTCCAGCCCTCGGCGGCCAGGTCGCACACCTCGTCGAAGAGCTGTCCGATGCCGTCGGCGCCCATCACGCGCAGCGTCATCCACAGCTTGAGCGCGTCGAAGCGGCGGGTGGTCTGGAGGGACTTGTCCACCTGGTTGGGGATACGTTCCTGCACCATGCGGCGCGGGTTGAGGTACTCCGCGTGGTAGGTGGCGTGGCGCAGGGTGGCCACGTCCCGGACCAGCACGGCGGACGAGCTCACCGGCTGGAAGAAGGACTTGTGGTAGTCCACGGTGACCGAGTCGGCCCGCTCGATGCCGGTCAGGCGGTCCCGGTACTTCAGGGAGGCGAGCAGTCCGCAGCCGTAGGCCGCGTCCACGTGCATCCACACGCCGTACTGCTCGCACAGGCCGGCGATCTCCGGGAGCGGGTCGATGGAGCCGAAGTCGGTGGTGCCTCCGGTGGCGACGACGGCCATGGGGACCAGGCCGTCCCGCGCACAGCGCTCCAGTTCGCGGGCGAGGGCGACGGTCTGCATGCGCTTGTCGTGGTCGACGGGGATCGACACGACGGCGTCGGGGCCGAGGCCGAGCAGTTTCGCCGACTTCTTCACGCTGAAGTGGCTGACCTCGGAGGCGAAGACGCGCAGGTCGGCGAGGTTGTCGGTCTTCGCCTCCTCGCGGGCCAGCAGGAGCGCCTGGAGGTTGGACTGGGTGCCGCCGGAGGTGAACACGCCGTCGGCCGCCGGGCCGAGGCCGATGCGGGCGCAGGTCCAGTCGATCAGTTTCCGCTCGATGAGCGTGCCGCCGGCCGACTGGTCCCAGGTGTCCAGGGAGGAGTTGACGGCGGAGAGCACCGCCTCGCCGAGCACGGCCGGTATGACGACCGGGCAGTTGAGGTGGGCGAGGTAGCGGGGGTGGTGGAAGTAGACGGCGTCGCGGAGGTAGACGTCCTCCAGCTCGTCGAGGACCGCGGCCGTGTCGTGCAGCGGCTTGTCGAGGTCGATCTCGTCGATGCGGGGGGAGAGGGCGTCGACCGTGACACCGGTGAACGGACGGTCGGTGGTGGCGAGTTTGGCGGCCACCCGCTCGACTCCTTCGGTCACGGAGCGGCGGTACTGCTCCGCGGTGGTGTCGTTGAGCAGGTGCGAGCGCATGTGGGGGTCCTCCGGTGGGGACGGTCCGAGAGGGACGGGAGAGGGCGGGGCCCTGGCTTCGACTTAGGTTAGCCTAACCTAATTGACCTTGTTCAAACGCGTGCCTGTACGTGACTGCCGTCACTCACGCCTCATCCGTGCGTCACGGAGGGTGAGTTGGCGCGCTGCGAGGCACGCGGGGCGTGCGGGGCATGGGGGGTGTGCGGGGCGTCAGCCCTGTTCGCGGAGCTGTTCCTCGGTCAGGCCCTGGCGCCAGTAGCCGACGAAGGTGACGCGGCGGCGGTCGATTCCGCGTTCGCCGACGAAGTGCCGGCGGAGCTGCTTGACGCGGCCGGACTCGCCGGCGATCCAGACGTACGGGTGTCCGGCGGGCGGCAGCTGGGCCGCGCGGAGGGCGGCGAGGGTCGTCCCGGGGCCGCTGCCGGCGTCCTTGACCAGCCAGGTGACCTCGGCGTCCGCCGCGGTCCGGAGGTCCTGCACGTCGTCGGCGTGCGGCACCTCCAGCCAGACCCGGGCGCGGGTGCCGGGCGGCAGCGCCTCGACGATGGCGCAGGCGGCCGGTACGGCGGTCTCGTCGCCCCAGATCACCACCAGGTCGGTGTCCTCGGGCGGCCGGAAGCGGATCGCCCGGTTGTCCGCGACCGCCGGGCCGAGCAGGACGACCCGGTCGCCGGGGGCGGCGCCGGCGGCCCAGCGGGCGGCGGGGCCCGCCTGGACCGGCGACTCCGGCTCGACGCCGTGCAGCTCGACCCCGTGCAGCTCGACGCCGTGCAGTACGAAGTCGATGTCGATCTCGGTGGTGTGCCCGTCGGCGTCCCGGCGCAGTGCACGGAGTGTGTACGAGCGCATCACCGCCCGGATGTCGTCCGGCAGTTCACGCCACCCCTGCCACCATCCGTCCCCCAGTTCGATGGGAACGGCGGGCTCCGACTGCCCCGGGTGCGGCAGGAACAGCGACAGGGACTGGTCCTGTCCGTCGGAGTGGAAGGCACGCAGGTCGGGGCCCGCGAAGGTGACCCGGGCCAGGGACGGGCCGAGCCGCCTCGTCCGTACGACCTGGAGGGAGAAGAAACGGAACGGGGCGGCCACGGCCGTCGTCATGGAGGGCTCCGGGAGGGAGGGCGGAAAGGTCAGCCGACCTTCTTGGCGTTCTCGATCGCCTCGGCCAGGTTGTCGAGGAGCGGCGTGCACTTGTCGTAGGACAGGATCGGCTCGGGGGAGCGGGAGATGACCTGGCCGGCCTTGACCGCGGGGAGCTGCTTCCAGGTGCCCTCGGTGATGTCGGCGGGCTGGATGGTGGAGGCGCGGTCGTCCATGATGATGACGTCGGCCGGGTACTTGTCGACGTTCTCCCAGCTCAGGGACTCGAACCAGCCGCCGGTCGCCTTCTTGGCCGCCTCGGAGGGCTCGACGAAGTTCACGCCGAGGGCCTTGAAGTACTCCAGGTCGACGGAGAGGTTGGTGCCGGAGACGTAGAAGAGCTCGGGGCTCGCGGAGCCGGCCAGCACCCTGATCTCGGGCCTGGCCTTGGCGGCGGCGCGCAGCCGGGCCGCGGCCTTCTCGAAGGCGGCCTTGGCGTCGGTGACCTTCTTGGCCTTCATGTCCGCGCCGAGCGACTCGGCCAGCTCCCACATGCGCTGGAGCGGCTGGGTGAGCTGGCGGTCGAACACGGAGATCGCGACGCTCGGGGCGAGCTTGGCGATCTTGTCCTTGGAGTCCTCCGGGACGGACCAGAGGGTGCCCGCGGTGTCGAACGTCGTGGTGACGAGCACCTCGGGGGCGAGGGTGGCGTACTTCTCGATGTTGAGCTTGCCCCACTCGTTGCCGAGCACGGTCACCTTGTCGACGTCGATGTCGCCGGCCTGGACGTCGGGCTTGCCGTCCTTGGTGGTGGTGGGCCCGAACACGCCCTTGACCTGGACGCCGTAGTCCCAGAGGGCGGCGGCGACGCCGGTGAAGGCGACGATGTTCGTCGGGACCTTGTCCAGCTTCACGGTCGTGCCGCGGTCGTCCTTGAAGGACCAGGGGCCGGACTTGGCGGCGGCCGTCCCGTCGTCGGAGCCACCGCTCTCGCCGTTGTCGTCGCCGCAGGCCGTGAGCGCGGCACCGAGTCCGAGGGCACCGCCGGCGGCGAGAATTCCGCGGCGGGTCAGGTGGGTAGCGCTGGCGTTGGGCATGGTGTGGCTGCTTTCGAACGGTGCGGAGCCTCCGCGGGACAAGTCGAAGGTAGGTTAGCCTAACCTCAGATCTTGTCCATAGGGCGGGGCTGAGACCTGCCCCGCCCGGACCGGCACCCCCTAGCTGACCAGGCCCAACTCCCGTGCGATCAGCATCCGCTGGACCTCGCTCGTGCCCTCGCCGATCTCCAGGATCTTCGCGTCCCGCCACATGCGGGCCACGGGGTACTCGTTCATGAAGCCGTAACCGCCGTGGATCTGCGTGGCGTCCCGGGCGTTGTCCACGGCCACCGTCGACGAGTACAGCTTCGCCAGTGCCGCCTCCTTCTTGAACGGCTCGCCGGTCACCAGCCGGGAGGCCGCGTCGCGCCAGGCGAGCCGGGCCGTGTGGGCCTTCATCTCCATGTCGGCGATCTTGAACTGGATGGCCTGGTTGGCGCCGATGGGCCTGCCGAAGGCGTGCCGCTCCTTCGCGTACTTCACCGACTCGTCCACGCAGCCCTGCGCCAGCCCCGTGCCCAGCGCGGCGATGGCGATCCGGCCCTCGTCGAGGATGCGCAGGAACTGCGCGTAGCCGCGGCCCTCCTCGCCCAGGAGGTTCGCCGCCGGGACCCGGACGTCGGCGAAGGACAGCTCACGGGTGTCCGACGCGTTCCAGCCGACCTTCGAGTACGGGGCGGCCACCGTGAAGCCCGGGGTGCCGGACGGCACGATGATCGACGAGATCAGCGGACGGCCGTCCGGCTTGCGGCCGGTGACCGCCGTGACCGTCACCAGGCCGGTGATGTCGGTGCCCGAGTTGGTGATGAAGCACTTGGTGCCGTTGATCACCCATTCGTCCGTCGCCTCGTCGAGGCGGGCCGTGGTCCGCGTCGCGCCCGCGTCCGAGCCGCCGTCCGGCTCGGTCAGGCCGAAGGCGCCGAGGATCTCGCCGGAGCACAGCCGGGGCAGCCACGCGCGCTTCTGCTCCTCGGTGCCGAACAGGTGGACCGGCATCGCGCCCAGCGAGACGCCCGCCTCCAGCGTGATCGCCACCGACGAGTCGACGCGGGCCAGCTCCTCCAGGGCGATGCCGAGCGCCAGGTAGTCGCCGCCCATGCCGCCGTACTCCTCCGGGAAGGGCAGGCCGAACAGGCCCATGCGGCCCATCTCCCGGACGATCTCGTACGGGAACTCGTGCCGCTCGTAGAAGTCGCCGATCTTGGGTGCCACGACGTCGTGGGCGAACTCCTCCACCGTGCGGCGGAGTTCCTCGAGTTCGGGGGAGAGCTTGTGGTCCATGGCTGTCACTTCTCCTGGTCGGAGTCGTCGCCCGGGCCCGCGAGGGCCCGGACGGTGCGGGACGGGCTGGGTCGGCCCAGGTGGGCGGCCATCCAGACGCTGGTGGCGACGAGAGAGCCGAGGTCGACCCCGGTGTCGATGCCGAGGCCGCGCAGCATCCACACGAGGTCTTCGGTGGCGAGGTTTCCGGTGGCGGACTTCGCGTAGGGGCAGCCGCCCAGTCCGCCGGCGGAGGCGTCGACGGTCGTCACGCCGTGCCGGAGGGCGGCGTAGGTGTTGGACAGGGCCTGTCCGTACGTGTCGTGGAAGTGGACGCCGAGCGTGTCCACGGGAACGCCGGCGTCGACGAGGGAGGTGAGCAGGGCGCTGACGTGGCCCGGGGTCGCCACCCCGATCGTGTCGCCGAGGCTCAGTTCGTCGCAGCCCATGTCCAGCAGGGCCCGGCAGACCTTCACCACCTGCTCGACGGGGACGGCGCCCTCCCACGGGTCGCCGAAGCACATCGAGAGATAGCCCCGGACGTGGACGTCCGCGCCCTTGGCCCGCGCCACCACCGGCTCGAACATGGCCAGCGCCTCGTCCACCGTCCGGTTCAGATTGGCCTTGGCGAAGGACTCCGTGGCACTGGCGAAGACCGCGACGCGGCGGGCGCCCAGCGCGAGGGCGCGGTCGAGGCCGCGTTCGTTCGGCACCAGGACGGGCAGCTCGACGGGCAGGCCGGCGACCGCCGGGAAGAGCTGCTCCGCGTCCGCCAGTTGGGGCACCCACTTGGGGTGCACGAAGCTCGTCGCCTCGATGGTGGTCAGGCCCGTGCCGGCCAGGCGGCGGATGAACTCCGCCTTCACCTCCGCCGGGACGGTCGCCTTCTCGTTCTGCAGGCCGTCGCGGGCGCCGACCTCGTGGATGCGGACACGGGCGGGCAGTCCTTCGGCCGGTACGGCCATGGGCAGGCCCAGTTCGGTGGCGTTCACGCCGTCTCCTCCTCGCCGTTCTCGGTCGGGGTGATGACCGCGAGTACCTGGTCCATGGCGACGGTCGTGCCCGGCGCCACGTCCAGCTCGGCGACCGTGCCGGCGTGCGGGGCGGAGATGACGTGCTCCATCTTCATCGCCTCCACGACCAGCAGACTCTGCCCGGCGCTCACCTCGTCGCCGACGGCGGCCTTCACCACCGTCACCGTGCCCGGCATCGGCGCGGTCAGCGAGTCGGCGCCCGCGTGGGCGGCACCGGTGAGGGAGGCGGCGACCGGGTCGTGGTCGCGCACGTGCCAGGCGTCGCCGTCGCGGCCCAGCCAGTCGGCGGCGCGGTGGAAGGTGTGCCGGACGCCGTCCAGGGTGACGGCGACGTGGTCGTCGGTGACGGTGTGGACGCCGCGCGGGGTGTGTTCCACCGGGTCGGTGACCCGCAGGTGGAAGGAGACCGGCTTCGGCTCGCCGCCCATGCGCCAGCCGCTCGGCACCGAGAACGGGTCCGTCCAGCCGTCCCCGCGCGGACGCAGCGCGTCCAGCCGTACGGCCGCCGCCGCCTCGTACACCTCCTCCGGTACGCCGGTGGAGACCAGGGAATCGACCTCCCGCTCCACCAGCCCGGTGTCCAGCTCGCCCGCCACCACCGCCGGGTGGGCGAGCAGCCGGCGCAGGAACCCGGCGTTGGTCTGCACGCCCAATGTCACCGTCCGCGCGAGGGCCGCCCGCAGCTTGCGCAGGGCGGTGGCGCGGTCGGGACCGTACGCGATCACCTTGGACAGCATCGGGTCGTAGAGGCTGCCGACCTCGCTGCCCTCGCTGAGCCCGGAGTCGGTGCGGACGCCGTCGCCCTCGGGCTCGTGCAGCCGCAGCACCGTGCCGCCGGAGGGGAGGAAGCCGCGCGCGGGGTCCTCCGCGCACAGCCGGGCCTCGATGGCGTGCCCGGTCAGCCGTACGTCCTGCTGCGCGAAGCCCAGCTCCTCGCCCGCCGCCACCCGCAGCTGCCACTCGACCAGGTCCAGGCCCGTGACCAGCTCGGTCACCGGGTGCTCGACCTGGAGGCGGGTGTTCATCTCCATGAAGTAGTACTGCGAGGGGTCCTCGCCCGGCACGATGAACTCCACCGTGCCCGCGCCCCGGTAGCCGCAGGAGCGGGCCGCCTGCACGGCCGCCTCGCCCATCGCGGCGCGGGTCGCCTCGTCGAGGAGCACGCTGGGCGCCTCCTCGATGATCTTCTGGTGCCGGCGTTGCAGGGAGCACTCGCGCTCGCCCAGGTGCACCACGTTCCCGTGGCCGTCGGCCAGGACCTGGATCTCGATGTGCCGGGGCCGGTCGATCCACCGCTCCACCAGCAGCGTGTCGTCGCCGAAGGAGGCGCGGGCCTCGCGGCGGGCGGCGGCGATCTCGTCGGCCAGCACGGCCGCGTCCCGCACCAGCCGCATGCCCTTGCCGCCACCGCCGGCCGACGGCTTCAGCAGCACCGGCGTCCCGATCTCCCGGGCGGCCTCCGCGAGCTGCGCGTCCGTCAGGCCGCTGCCGCTGGAGCCGGGGACGACCGGCACCCCGGCCGCCTTCACCGTCTCCTTGGCGCGGATCTTGTCGCCCATCAGGGCGATCGCGTCGGCGGGCGGACCGATGAAGACCAGCCCCGCCTCCTCGCAGGCCCGTGCGAAACCGGCGTTCTCGGCGAGGAAGCCGTACCCCGGGTGGACGGCCTGCGCGCCGGTGCGGGCGGCGGCCTCCAGCAGCCGCTCGACCGACAGATAGCTCTCCGCCGCCGGCGCCGGGCCGATCCGTACCGCCTCGTCGGCCTCCCGTACGTGCCGGGCGTCCGCGTCGGCGTCGGAGAAGACCGCCACCGAGCGCACGCCCATCGAGCGCAGGGTCCGGACGACCCGCACCGCGATCTCACCGCGGTTGGCCACCAGCACCGTGTCGAACATCAAGCTCCCCATCGCGCTTCCCATCGCGCTTCCCATCGAAGTCCCCTCCTCACATCCGGAAGACGCCGAACCGGGGCTCGCTCAGTGGCGCGTTGGCACACGCGGTCAGGGCCAGGCCCAGCACCTGCCGGGTGTCGGCGGGCTCGATCACCCCGTCGTCCCACAGGCGGGCGGTCGCGTAGTAGGCGTTCCCCTGGTGCTCGTACTGCGCGCGGATCGGCGCCTTGAAGGACTCCTCCTCCTCGGCCGCCCACTCCTCGCCCCGGGCCTCCAGCTGGTCCCGCTTGACCGTGGCCAGCACGGACGCGGCCTGCTCCCCGCCCATCACCGAGATCTTGGCGCCCGGCCACATCCACAGGAAGCGCGGCGAGTACGCCCGCCCGCACATCGAGTAGTTCCCCGCGCCGTACGACCCGCCGACCACCACCGTCAGCTTCGGCACCCGCGTGCACGCCACCGCCGTCACCATCTTGGCGCCGTGCTTGGCGATGCCCCCGGCCTCGTAGTCCTTGCCGACCATGAACCCGGAGATGTTCTGGAGGAAGACGAGCGGGACGCCGCGCTGGTCGCACAGCTCGATGAAGTGGGCGCCCTTCTGGGCGGACTCGGAGAACAGGATGCCGTTGTTGGCGACGATGCCGACCGGGTGGCCGTGGATGCGGGCGAAGCCGGTGACCAGGGTCTGCCCGTACTCGGACTTGAACTCGGCGAACCGGGAGCCGTCCACCACCCGGGCGATGATCTCGCGCACGTCGTAGGGGGTGCGGGAGTCGACCGGGACCACGCCGGACATCTGCTGCGGGTCGACCTTCGGCTCCACGGCGGGCTCCACGCCCCACGGGAGCGGGCCGCGCCCGGGCAGGGTGGAGACGATCTGCCGCACGATCCGCAGCGCGTGCGCGTCGTCCTCCGCCAGGTGGTCGGTCACGCCGGACACCCGCGAGTGGACCTCGCCGCCGCCCAGCTCCTCCGCCGTGACCACCTCGCCGGTGGCCGCCTTCACCAGCGGCGGGCCGCCCAGGAAGATCGTCCCCTGATCGCGGACGATCACCGCCTCGTCGCTCATCGCCGGGACGTACGCGCCGCCCGCCGTGCAGGAGCCGAGGACGGCCGCGATCTGCGGGATGCCGGCGCCGGACATCCGGGCCTGGTTGTAGAAGATCCGCCCGAAGTGCTCGCGGTCGGGGAAGACCTCGTCCTGCATCGGCAGGAAGGCGCCCCCGGAGTCCACGAGATACAGGCACGGCAGCCGGTTCTCCAGGGCCACCTCCTGCGCCCGCAGGTGCTTCTTCACGGTCATCGGGTAGTACGTGCCGCCCTTGACGGTGGCGTCGTTGGCGACGATCACGCACTCCCGGCCGCCGACCCGGCCGATCCCGGCGATCACGCCGGCGGCCGGGGCCTGCCCGTCGTAGAGCCCGTCGGCCGCGAGCGGCGCCAGCTCCAGGAACGGCGAGCCCGGATCGAGCAGCGTGTCCACGCGGTCGCGCGGCAGCAGCTTGCCGCGGGCGGTGTGCCGGGCCCGCGCCCGCTCCCCGCCGCCGAGCCGGGCCGCCGCGAGCTTCGCGCGCAGCTCCTCCACGAGGACGCGGTGCGCCTCCTCGTTGGCCCGAAAGGCCTCTGAGGCGGGATCCGCCGCCGTCGTCAGCTCCGGTGCCTCGTGCATCCTGCGGTCCCCTCACCCGATGGTCGATCGGTCGATCGGTTAATGAGCGTTAACGCATTTCCCTCAGGTTAACGACCGCTAACCGCCCTGTCTAGAATTGATCCCATGGCCACCAGAACCGACGCCCCCACCCGCCGCGAGCAGATCCTCAGGGAGGCCGCCCGGCTCTTCGCCGAGCGCGGCTTCCACGGGGTCGGCGTCGACGAGATAGGGGCCGCGGTCGGTATCAGCGGCCCCGGCCTCTACCGGCACTTCGCCGGCAAGGACGCGATGCTCGCCGAGCTGCTGGTCGGGATCAGCGACTCGCTGCTGACCGGGGCCAAGCGGCGGCTGGCGGAGGCCGAGGGGGTGAGCGGCTCCGGTGCGGGGCCCGGGGCCGGTTCCGGCGCGGGTGCCAGGGCCGGTTCCGGCGCGGGGGTCGGGGGCGGGGTCGGTTCCGGTGCCGGGGCGGGTCCCGAGGCGGTCCTCGACTCGCTCATCGAGGGTCACATCGACTTCGCGCTCGACGACCGCCCGCTCATCACCCTGCACGACCGCGAGCTGGACCGCCTCCGGGACACCGACCGCAAGCTGGTGCGGCAGTTGCAGCGGCAGTACGTCGAGCTGTGGGTCGGCGTGCTCCGCGAGGTCTACCCGGCGGTCGCCGAGCCCGCCGCCCGCTCCGCCGTCCACTCGGTCTTCGGCCTCCTGAACTCCACCCCGCACCTGGGCCGCTCGGGTTCCCTGCCGGGCCGTGCGGTGACGGCGGCGCTGCTGCACCGGATGGCGCGGGGGGCGTTCGCGGCGGTGGGGGAGGGCTGACGCCCGACGGGGCCGGGGAGTGACGAGGGTTACCCGCGCCCCACTCTGGACGCCTCTCCCTACCCGCCGGTACGGTGAAGTCTGAGCAAGCGCTTAGATACGTACCCTGGAGGTGGCGCGGTGCGCCGTACGGTGTTCAACGAGGACCACGAGGCGTTCCGGGAGACCCTCCGCGCCTTCATCGAGGCCGAGGTCGTCCCCGTCTACGACGAGTGGTTCGCCGCGGGCCAGGCGCCGCGCGAGTTCTACTACAAGCTCGGTGAGCTGGGCATCTTCGGCATCAACGTGCCCGAGGAGTTCGGCGGCGCCGGCATGGACAGCCACAAGTTCGAGGCCGTCCTCTACGAGGAGACCGCCCGCGCGGGCGTCCAGTTCGGCGGCTCCGGCGTGCACGTGCTGCTCGCCCTGCCGTACATCAACATGCTGGCGACCGACGAGCAGAAGAAGCGCTACCTGCCGAAGTTCGTCACCGGCGAGGAGATGTGGGCCATCGCGATGACGGAGCCGGGCACCGGTTCCGACCTCGCGGGCATGAAGTCCACCGCCAAGCTCTCCGAGGACGGCACCCACTACGTCCTCAACGGCGCCAAGACCTTCATCACCGGCGGCGTGCACGCCGACAAGGTGATCGTCTGCGCCCGCACCGACGCCCCCACGGCCGAGGACCGCCGCCACGGCATCTCCCTGTTCGCCGTGGACACCAAGTCCGAGGGCTACTCGGTGGGCCGCAAGCTGGACAAGCTGGGCCTGCGCACCTCCGACACCGCCGAGCTGGCGTTCGTCGACGTCAAGGTGCCCGTCGAGGACCTGCTCGGCGAGGAGAACAAGGGCTTCTCCTACCTCGGCCACAACCTGGCCTCCGAGCGCTGGGGCATCGCCTACGGCGCCTACGCGCAGGCCAAGGCCGCCGTCCGCTTCGCCACGCAGTACGTGCAGGAGCGCACCGTCTTCGGCAAGCCGGTCGCCCACTTCCAGAACACCAAGTTCGAGCTGGCCGCCTGCCAGGCCGAGGTGGACGCCGCCGAGGCCGTCGCCGACCGCGCGACCGAGGCCCTGGACGCCGGCGAGCTCACCCCCGCCGAGGCCGCCAGCGCCAAGCTGTTCTGCACCGAGGTCGCGCACCGCGTCATCGACCGCTGCCTCCAGCTGCACGGCGGCTACGGCTACATGAACGAGTACCCGATCGCCCGCCTGTACGCGGACAACCGTGTCAACCGCATCTACGGCGGCACCAGCGAGGTCATGAAGATGATCATCGCGAAGAACATGGGCCTGTGACCCTCGGGGCATGAGCGAAGCACTCCAGTCCCTCCTCGATCTGCTCGACCTCGAGCGGATCGAGGAGGACATCTACCGCGGCCACTCCCGCTCCGCCGTCGTCCCCCGGGTCTTCGGCGGGCAGGTGGCCGCCCAGGCGCTGGTCGCCGCCGGGCGCACGGTCCCCGCCGACCGGCACGCGCACTCCCTGCACGCGTACTTCCTGCGCCCCGGGGACCCCGGCGCTCCCATCGTCTACAACGTCGACCGCCTGCGCGACGGCCGTTCCTTCACCACCCGCCGGGTGGTCGCCGTCCAGCACGGCAAGCCGGTCTTCGGCCTGTCGGCGTCCTTCCAGACGTACGAGGAGGGCCTCGACCACCAGGCCCCGATGCCGCCCGCCCCGGACCCGGCGACCCTCCCCACCGGCGAGCAGCGGCTGCGGAGCTACCCGCACCTGCCCGCCGAGACGGTGGAACGCTTCCTGGAGGCCCGCGCCGCCGTCGACCTCCGCTACGTCGACGACCCGCCCTTCGGCGACTTCGGCACCCCGCGCGAGCCGCACTCCCAGGTGTGGTTCCGCACCAACGGCAAACTCGCCGACGACCCCCTCCTGCACGTCGTCCTCGCCACCTACGTCTCCGACATGACCCTCCTCGACTCGGTCCTGCTCGCGCACGGCCGCGGCGGCTGGGCCGTCGGTGACGTCGTGGGGGCCTCGCTGGACCACGCGATGTGGTTCCACCGGCCCTTCCGCGCCGACGAGTGGCTGCTGTACGACCAGGAATCACCGTCCGCGTCCGGCGGCCGCGGCCTCGGCCAGGCCCGCATCTACACCCAGGACGGGCGGCTGGCCCTCTCGGTCATCCAGGAAGGCGTGGTCCGCGTTCCTCGGGAACACTGAGGGGCATGGCGGAACCCGGGCGCGAGCGGCACGAGACGAACGGCGGCGGCGACAGCACCTTCACGGTGCTCGTCGCCGCCCTCGCCAATCTGGGCATCGCCCTCGCCAAGGCGGTGGCCGGCGTGATGAGCGGGTCCAGCGCGATGCTGTCGGAGGCCGCGCACTCGGTCGCCGACACCGTCACCGAGGTCCTGCTGCTGACCTCCCTCAAACGCAGCGCCCGCCCCGCCGACGAGGACCACCCCCTCGGGCACGGCCCCGAGCGCTACATCTGGGCGCTGCTCGCCGCCGTCGCCACCTTCGTCGGCGGCGCGGTCTTCGCCCTCTACGACGGCTTCCACTCCCTCACCCACGGTGAGGAACCCGGCGATCCGCTGGTGGCGTACGTCGTCCTGGCCGTCGCCTTCCTCCTGGAGGGCTACTCCCTGCGCACCGGTCTGAAACAGGCGCACGGCGAGGCCCGCCACTACAAGGTGCCCTTCGGCCGGTATCTGCGCCGCACCCCCGACACCGCGGTGAAGGCGGTCGTCATGGAGGACTCCGCCGCCCTCGTCGGGCTGCTGCTGGCCGCGGGCGGCCTGCTCGGCGGTCAGCTCACCGGCTCCCACGTCTGGGACGGCGTCGCCTCGCTCTGCATCGGCGCCCTGCTGCTGTACGTCGCCTGGGTGCTCGGCCGTTCCAACGCCGAGTTCCTCATCGGCCGCCCGCTGCCCCGCACCGTGCGGGACCGGATCAGGGCGGAGCTGGTGGCCGTCGAGCACATCGACGCCGTACTGGAACTGACCACGCTCGTGCAGGGCCCGCGGGAGGCGCTGGTCGCCGCCAAGGTCGACTTCCGGGACGTGGCGACGGCGGCGCAGATCGAGTGGGCGTGCGAACGGGCCGAGCAGCGGCTGCGGGAGGAGTTCCCCGTGGTGCGCCGGGTCTACCTGGACCCGACGCCCGGGTTCGCGCAGCGCCGCTCGGAGGGGCTCAACCCCTGGCCGTGAACGGGCCGTCGGGGCGGGAGGGAAGGCGGAGAGGCGGCGGGGCCGGCGGGGCGGCGGGGGCTACTTCAGCCCGGCCTCCGTCAGCAGGTACGCCGTCATCGGGTCGTAGTAGCGCGGGCTGACCACGTGGTCGTCCAGCGGCACCGCGACCTGGAGGGTGCCCTCGGACTCGGCGAGGAAGAGCGCCGGGTCGTTGCAGTCCGCGTAGCCGACGGAGTCGACGCCGTGCTGACCGGCGTAACCGGCCCAGCCGTGGTCGGCGACGACCAGGTCGGGCAGCGGACGGCCCGCACGTTCCAGGCCGGTGAGGATGGCCTTCATCGGTTCACCGGAATGGGTGTGCCACAGCGTGGCGCCGTGTTCCAGCACCGCCACGTCGGCGAACTGCTGGACGTACCCCTCCTCCGTCGTCAGCCCCTCGGGGATCACGACGATCTCGCATCCGGCGGTGCGCAGCGCGTCGGCCGTGGCGCGGTGCACGTCGAGCAGGCCGCCCGGGTGGCCGGTGGCGAACAGCACCCGCTGCCCGCCGTCCGCCGCCTTGCGCAGCCGGCCGGCCATGCGTTCCAGCGCGGCCACGGTCAGTTCGGGGTCGATGGTGTCCTGGCCGTACCGGTATTCGGGGTCGTCGTTGACGCCGACCCGCTCGGCCATCACCGCGAGCACGTCCTGCTCGTCAGTCCAGCGGTCGCCCAGCTCCAGGCCGAGCCAGAAGCCCCGGTCGCCGTTCGCCAGCTTGCGGTAGTGGGAGAGGTTGTTCTCGCGGGGCGTGGCGACGTCGCCCGCGATACGGGTTCTGACGAGGTGTTCGGCGAGTTCGGCGCGGCTGGGTGTCCCGGGTATCGGCATGGCTCCATTGTGGGGCAGCCGCCGCTCGGCGTCTTCGGCACGGCGCACGCTGGGACGCGGGTCACCTTCGCAGCGCGAACCACAACTCCATCCGTACGTCCGGGTCGTCGAGGTCGGTGTCCAGCAGTGCCGCGCAGCGGGCGATGCGTTGCCGGACGGTGTTGCGGTGCACGGACAGGGCGACGGCGGTGCGGTCCCAGCTGCCGTGCAGGGAGAGCCAGGTGCGCAGTGTCTCGGTGAGCGCGGGGACGGCCGCGACCGGCGCGAGCAGCGCCCGCGCGTGGGCCTCGGCCTCGCCGTCCGGCACGAGGTCGGCGAACGCGGGCCGTGCGCCGTGCCGGACCAGCGGCACCCGGGTGGCCCTGGCCCGGGCCAGCGCGCGGGCCGCCTGGGCGTCGGCGGCCGGCCACTCGGCGGGGGCGACGGGGGCGCTGACGCCGAGCGTCCAGCCGGGCTGAGCGGCGGGGCCGGGGCGGGCGGGAGCCTTGGGTCCGGTGGGGCGGGCCGGGTCGGTGGGGCGGGCCGGGTCGGTGGGGTTCGCCGGGCGGCCGTCCTCCGGCCCGGCCGGGACCAGTACCCGCACGACGTCCCCGGCCGCGTCGACCAGGGGCGAGCCGAGGGCCGCGCCCAGCGCCGAGGCGGCGACCGGGCCGGGAGTGCCGGTGTGGGGGTGGGCGTGGACGACGTGCCAGCGGGCGGCACCCTCGCCGTCCCCGCCGCCGAGCAGCGGCGCGACCTCCTCGGGGCGGGCGCCCAGCAGCAGTCGTACGAGCGCGGAGGAGCGGGCCGCGCCCGTGCCGCCGCTCCGGTGTTCGCCGGTGAGGAGGGAGAGCAGGACGGCGGCGACCGACGCGATGGTGTGGTCCCCGGGTTCCCGGTGCGGGGCGGCGACCGCGAGGACGAAGCCCCGCCCGGTGCCGAGGGCGTACGCGGCGAGGCGGGTGCCGGCGACGGTGTCCGTGGCGGTGGTGGGGGCGTGGCCGGTGACGAACCGGGCGAGCTCCGCCAGCGCCCGCCGCACCTCGGCCCCGGGTTCCCGTCCCGCCGCCGCGATCTCCGCGCCCTCCGGCCCGTACAGCACCGCCCGCCCGTCGAGCCGGCCGGCCAGCCGGCGCAGTACCGACGGCACCGGGTCCGGACGGGAGGCCGCGGCGGCCAGGCCCTGCTGGGCTTCGGCGACCCGGCGCAGCTCGGCCAGCCGGGCCTGCGCCATCAGCTGCCACACCGCGCGGACCACGCCCGAGAACGTCGTCCGCGGCGGCACCTCCACCAGCGGCAGCCCGTACGCCTCGCAGGCCGCGACCAGCGCCCCCGGCACGGTGTCGTGCACGGGCGCCACCCCGAAGCCGAGCGCGGCACCGCCCGCCGCCACGATCCGGGACACGTAGCCGTCGAAGTACGGCCCCGAGCCGGCCCCCTCCGGGATGTGCACGCCCGCCGTCAGCAGCAGCTCGCCGCCCAGCAGGTACGGAAAGGGGTCGGACATCTCCGAGGTGTGCGCCCAGCGGATCGTGACGTCCGCGGCCGGGGGCCCGGCGAGCTGCCGCAGGGCCAGGTCGTCGCGGGCCAGCAGGGCCGCGAGGGACACCGGGGGCGTGGGAGGTCCGGGAGGCCCGGGAGGGCCGGGAGGCGCGGGTGGAACGGCCGGTTCCTGCATGGTGGACGTTTCCTCCCTCAAAGCGAGCCCGAGTGGATGAAACGTACACTTCGCAGCCGCTTTTCAACCACCTAGTGTCATTCCGGACCCAACGCGGCCCCAACGCGGCCCCAACGCGGCCCCAACGCAGACCGAATGCGAACCAAATGCGGACCGAATGCGGACCGAATGCGGAGGAGAAGGCGGTCCGCGCGGACGCCCCCGAAATCCTGTCCGAACCGGCATTCCCGGCTCACCAGTAGAGTCGGACAGCAGCAGTACATACGCGACGAAGCGTAAGAAGGAAGGCAGTACATGAGCAGCAACGAGACGCCCCGCGGACCCGTCGACTCCTCCCGCGTGCCGCGGTACGCGGGTCCCGCGACCTTCGCCCGGCTGCCGCGCCTGGACGAGGTCGGTACCGCCGACGTCGCCGTCGTCGGCGTGCCGTTCGACTCGGGTGTCTCGTACCGGCCGGGCGCCCGCTTCGGCGGCAACGCGATCCGTGAAGCCTCCCGCCTGCTGCGCCCCTACAACCCGGCCCAGGACGCCTCTCCCTTCGCCCTCGCCCAGGTCGCCGACGGTGGCGACATCGCCGTCAACCCGTTCAACATCAACGAGGCCGTCGAGACCGTCGAGGCCGCCGCCGACGACCTCCTCGGCACCGGCGCCCGCCTGATGACCCTGGGCGGCGACCACACCATCGCCCTTCCGCTGCTCCGCTCGGTCGCCAGGAAGCACGGCCCGGTCGCCCTGCTCCACTTCGACGCCCACCTGGACACCTGGGACACCTACTTCGGCGCCGAGTACACGCACGGCACGCCGCTCCGGCGCGCGGTGGAGGAGGGCGTCCTCGACACGTCGGCCCTCTCCCACGTGGGCACCCGCGGCCCCCTGTACGGCAAGCAGGACCTCACCGACGACGAGAAGATGGGCTTCGGCATCGTCACCTCCGCCGACGTCTACCGCCGCGGCGCGGACGAGGTCGCCGACCAGCTCCGCCAGCGCATCGGCGACCGCCCCCTCTACATCTCCATCGACATCGACTGCCTGGACCCCGCGCACGCCCCCGGTACCGGCACCCCCGAGGCCGGCGGCATGACCTCCCGCGAGCTGCTGGAGATCCTGCGCGGCCTGGCATCCTGCAACCTGGTGTCGGCCGACGTCGTCGAGGTGGCCCCCGCGTACGACCACGCGGAGATCACGTCGGTGGCCGCCTCCCACACCGCCTACGAACTGACCACCATCATGAGCCGCCAGATCGCCCGGGCGCGCGCGACGGACCAGGAGACCGAGAACAAGTGACCCACGACCACGACCTGGTGCTCCGCCCGACCGCCGCGCAGACGGAGGCCGCACTGAACCCTCCCGGCGGCCGCACCGGCGGAGACCTGGTCGTGGAGACCCTGGCCGGGCTCGGCGCGACCACCGTCTTCGGCCTGCCCGGCCAGCACGCCCTCGGCGTGTTCGACGCGCTGCGCCGCTCCGACCTGCGCTACATCGGCCTGCGGGTGGAGAACAACGCCGGTTTCGCGGCGGACGCGTACGGCCGGATCACCGGTGAGGCGGCCCCGCTGCTGCTGTCGACCGGCCCGGGCGCGCTCACCTCGCTGGCCGCGCTCCAGGAGGCGCGGGCGGCCTCCGCGCCCGTGCTGGCGATCGGCAGCCAGGTCCCGACGGCGGGCCTGGGCGGCGGACGCCGAGGCTACCTGCACGAACTCCCGGACCAGGCGGCGTCCTTCCGCGGCGTGGTGAAGTCCGTCCACACGGCCCGCACCCAGTCCCAGATCCCGTCCGCGATCGCGGAGGCGTGGACGTCGGCGCTGACCGTGCCGCACGGGCCGGTGTGGGTGGAGATCCCGCAGGACGTCCTCCTGGCGCGGACGTCGATCCCGGTGGTGACGGGCGGCGACACCTTCCCCGAGGAGCTGCCGCCGCGCCCCGAACTGACGGCGGTCGCCGCCGACCTGCTGTCGCGCGCGGAACGTCCGGCCGTCATCGCGGGCGGGGGAGTCGTACGGGCGGACGCGTCGAAGAAGCTGCGGCAGCTGGCGGAGCGGCTCCAGGCCCCCGTCGTCACGACCTTCGGCGGCAAGGGCGCGTTCCCGTGGACGCACCCGCTCTCCCTCCAGTCCTGGCTGGAGGACCGCCACACGACGGACTTCCTGGAGGACGCCGACGTACTGCTGGTGGTCGGCTCGGGCCTCGGCGAACTGTCCTCGAACTACCACACGTTCGAGCCGCGCGGCCGGGTGATCCAGATCGAGGCCGACCTCGGCAAACTGGAATCCAACCACCCGGCCCTCGGCATCCACGCCGACGCCCGCCTCGCCCTCCAGGCGCTCCTGGAGACGGTGGAGGAGCGTCCCGATCCCACGGCCCCGGAGCGTGTACGGGAGGTACTGGGCAAGGTCCGCGAGCGCATCGCGTCCCAGGAGCTCACCCTGGAGCAGGACGTGCTGGCGGCAGTCCGCGGGGCCCTTCCGGCCGGCGCCCCGTCCTTCTGGGACATGACCATCCTCGCCTACTGGGCGTGGTCGGCCTTCGACGCCAAGGCCCCCAACACGATGCACTCGGCCCAGGGCGCGGGCGGCCTCGGCTACGGCTTCCCGGCGGCGCTGGGAGCCGCGGTCGCCGATCCCACCCACCCGGTGCTGGCGGTGTCCGGCGACGGCGGCGCCCTGTACTCCGTCGCCGAACTCGCCACGGCCCGCCAGTACGACCTGAACGTCACCTGGCTGATCGTCGACGACGGCGGCTACGGCATCCTGCGCGAGTACATGACGGACGCCTTCGGGCAGCCGACGGCGACCGAGCTGACCGGCCCCGACTACGTGGCGCTGGCGGAGTCCTTCGGTGTGCCGGGCGTACGCACCTCTCCGCGGACCCTGGAGGCGGACCTGGCGAAGGCGCTCGCCTCGCCGGGTCCGTCGGTGGTCGTCCTCCCCGCCGTCCTGCGGATGTTCGCGCCGACGCACCTGGACTGACGGCATCACCCTGCTGGAACAGGTCCACAAGGACGCGTTCCCCACCGAGAAGGTCTACGGCAGGACCGACGGCCCCGAGTTGCGCCTGATCACCTGCGGCGGCGAGAACACCGACGGCCACCGACCGGACAACATCATCGTGTGCGCCGACCTCGTGGGCTGACCGCCTACCAGATCGCCTCGACCCACTCCGGGTGGTCGACGAACGGGTTGCGGTTGTGCTGGTAGGAGTCGTAGATGACCTGGTTGCGGCGCTCCTCGAAGGCGTCCGGCGGGTCCTCGTCGTTCCACGCCTTCAGTACCGAGAGCTTGCCGATGTACGGGCTGCTGCCGTTGCCGACGCTGCCGTTGACCTCCAGGTCGGCCCAGCCGTCGCCGCCCTCGTACCGGACCGCCATGTAGAAGATCATGCGGGCCACGTCGCCCTTGACGGCGTCGCGGGGTTCGAAGGAGTCGGAGTCGGTGAGGCTGCCGCCGCTGTCGGTGAAGCCGCTGCCGCCGTTGTCGAAGTCCTTGTTGCCCCGGATGCTGTTGACCCGGACGTCCTCGGGACGCAGGTGGTGCAGGTCCGTGCCGGGCCCGGTCGAGGTGCCGAAGTCGCCGTGGGACTTGGCCCACACGTGCTCGCGGTTCCAGTCGCCGGTGTCGCCGCCGTTCAGCGACTTGCTGCGGGAGATGCCGGAGTAGAGCAGGATCACCTTGCCGCTGTCGGCCGGGTCCTGGTCGGTGGACTTCAACGCGTTCCAGACCGCCGAGTACGAGAGCTTCGTCTGGTCGCTGATGATCGTGTGGAGCGAGGACTTGAGGCTCTCGCCCGTCTTGCCGACCGCGTTCCTGTAGTACGTCGAGTCGTAGTCCGAGGCCGTCGTCGCCGGCGCGGCTGTCGTGGCCGTGGCCGGGGTGGCGGTCAGCGAGGGGGCGGCGAGGGCGGTGAGGACGGCGGCCGTGGCGAGGGCCACCGCTTTCCGGTGGCGTATGCGTATAGCGAGCATGGGGTGTCCGATCTACGCGGGTTGACTGGAGCGGTACGACGAGCGTGGCATGGACATGTAGGAGGTGGGGTGTACGGAGAGTGTCGATTGCGTGACGGCGGCCCCCGACCGTGATGGTCGGGGGCCGCCGTGTCGGATGTGCCGGGTGTGCCGGGTGTCAGGTGACGTCCGAGGGGTCCAACCGGTACACGGCCGACGTGTCTTCCGCCTGCGAGGCGGACTCCTCGGTGGAGGTGGCGGCGTAGTCGCTCTCCTCTACGGCCGTGCCGTGCTCCTGGACCCACTGGGTCACCTGGGTGCTGACCCCGGAGCCGCCGCCCGTACCGCCACCCATGCCGCCGCCGACCTGGACGTAGTGCAACTCGCCTTTCTTCACGAGCTCCTTGAGCCGGGCGAGGGTCATCGCGTTGTCGCTGCCGGACCAGCCCCACATGGAGATGACCGGCTCGCCGCTGCTGAGGATGAGTTGCGCGGCACTCTGCGAACTCGACACAGCCAGCAGCCACTTGGCGCCGTCCTGGTGCTTCTTCAGGTAGGCGATCAGCTCACTGCTCGCGCCGCCCATGCCGCCGCCGTTCGGCCGGTTGCCGGTGCCTGTGCCGCCGTCCGCGTCGGTACCACCGCTGCCGGCTGTGCCCGTGCCGTTGTCCGGGGGAGTGCCGGTCGGGGGTGTGCCGCCCGCTTCGCCGGCGTCGCCGGGAGCCTGGCCGTTCCCGCTGCCGTCGGGCAGCTCGCCGCCGCCCGGGGCGGTGCCGCCGGCCGGGGTGTCCTGGCCGCTCCGCGGCTGACCGCCCGGCTGACCGCCGGGCCCCTCGCCGGACCCGCCCCCGGGGAATCCGCCCCGGCCGCCGCCTCCGCCCGGGCCGCTGCCCATTCCGCCGCCCGTCGAGGGGCCCGCGGTCGGGTTGGTGCCGCCCATGCCGCCGCCCGAACCGGACGGCACCGACCACGCGTACGCCGCCGGGCCCGCGACCCCGGCGACGACCGCCGCGGCCACGGACACCGCAAGCAGCCGCACCCGGCGTCCGGAACGGAAGACGAGCAGCCCCGCGATGGCCAGCGCCATCACCACCGCGATCGTCGGCCACAGCCAGGTGTTCCAGCCGGCCGCGCGGCGCAGCAGCACGATCGCCCAGACCCCGGTGGCACCGAGGGCGAGCGGCAGCACCCACACCCACCGCCGGCCGGCCCGGAAGGCGTGCAGCAGCATGACGCCGCCGCCCCCGCACAGCGCTGCGATGCCGGGGGCGAGCGCGGTCGTGTAGTACGGGTGCATGGTGCCCTCGGCCATGGCGAAGGTCAGGTAGTGCAGGACCGTCCAGCCGCCCCAGAGCACCAGCGCGGCGCGGGTGAGGTCGGTGCGGGGCGCCCTGCCGCACAGCACCAGGCCGCCGACGAGTGCGATGCCCGCGAAGGGGAGCAGCCAGGAGATCTGGCCGCCGAGGACGTCGTTGAACATCCTGCCGATGCCCGCCGCCCCCGCGAAGCCTCCGCCTCCGCCGCCTCCGCCGCCGCCCATGTTGCCGTCGCCGCCGAGGATCCGGCCGAACCCGTTGTAGCCCGTGATCAGGTCCCAGGCCGTGCCGTCCGTCGAACCGCCGATGTAGGGCCGCTCGAAGGCGGGCACCAGGGACACCGCCGCCGCCCACCAGAAGCTGGAGACGGCCAGGGTGACAGCGGCGAGCACCAGGTTCCTGATGCGCTTCGTCCAGCCGAGGTCCGTCGCGTACACGTACACGGCGAAGACCGCCGGCAGTGCGATGTAGCCCTGGAGCATCTTCGTGTTGAACGCGAGCCCGAAGCAGGCCGCCGCGCCCACCAGGGGCAGCAGCCGGCCGCCCCGGACCGCGCGCAGGCCGAGGGCCGCCCCGGCCACCATCAGGAACACCAGCAGCGTGTCGGGGTTGTTGTCCCGGTTGATGGCGACCGTGATCGGGGTCAGCGCCAGCACCAGCGCGGCGACCGCCGCCGCGCCGTGGCCCCAGACCCGCTTCACGGAGGAGTGCAGGATCCAGATCGTGGCCAGCGCGGCCACGATCAGCGGCAGCATCATCTGCCAGGTGCCGTAGCCGAGGAGGCGGCAGGACAGGCCCATGACCATCAGGGCGAGGGGCGGCTTGTCCACGGTGAGGAAGTTCCCCGCGTCCAGTGAGCCGAAGAACCATGCCTTCCAGCTCTCGGTGCCGCTGAGTACGGCGGCACTGTAGAAGCTGTTCAGGCCGGCCCCGGACAGGTTCCAGGAGTACAGAACCGCCGCCAGGACGAGGATCGCCGACAGGACCGGCAGCGACCATCGTGGCGCGCCGGGGGACGGGGACGGGGACGGGGACGGTACGGGCGGCTCGGTGGCCGCGTGCGGTGGAGCGGTGGCAGATGTCACCACACCACCGTGTCCGCGGCCGATGGGCACGGACTGTGCCCCGCCTGGGGCTCAGCTGTGAATCCCGTGGCGGGATCACTCAGGCGCGGCCCACGGGGCGAGCAGGTCGCGCAGCAGCTCGGCGAAGGCCCCGTCCAGAGTGGCTTCCCAGTCCTGGTCGCCGACGGCCTCGGGGCAGAGGGCGGCCGGCCGGGCGATCCACATGATTTTCCAGGGTGTGGAATGCAGGGCGGGGTCGCTCCACACTCCGCCGTGCGGGGCCAGGGGGTGGAGCAGGTCGCTGACGCACCTCGTCACCACCTGCACCAAAGGGCCGTCGGTCGCCGTGTGTGCCTGTGAGAGCGCCCTGGAGGAGGTTCGGGCGACGGCGGCTGTCGTCGGATGGCGTCGGACGACGCGCACGACCTGCGCGAGGTGCTCGACGATTCCCCGGACGGTGCCGTCACTGGGGTGCGTGCGGTCCGCGCTGTCGAAGGCGTGCCCAAGTTCGGTTTTCAGCGCGCGCAGGTGAAGCGCGGAGGCGGTCTTCCAGTTGGAGTAGAGGTAGTTGCGCGAGACGCCGCACGCGCGGGCGACGGAGGGGAGGGACACGTTCAGTCCGTCGGTGCGCATGAGTGTGCGCGTCGTGCTGATCACGTGTCCGGTGCTGAGGGGGTCACGGTCGTGCCAGGGGGCCGGGCTCATGGACCCATGGTCCGGAAAAGCGTGAACTTTTGAGGGTGTTTGTCCTTGGGGCACTCAGATGAGCGACGTAAGGACGATTGGGCTGGAAAGTTCACGCTTTTGAGGGGGAGGGGTGCGTCTTGAGTGCCGTGATGAACGACGACCAGCCGACCGTCGAGAACACCAGCGCGGGGCCGTGGGGGACCTTCGAATCCCGGACGGGTATTCCGGCAGGCCAGTCGTCCACCACCTCCACGCAGCTGCCGCCCTCGCTGTTGCTGTGAGTCGAACGTCGCCACCCGTCCAGTACGTCGGCGTCAGGAAAGCTGTGGTCAGTCATGATGTCCGTAGTCCTTCGCAACGTCTCTGAGCAGGGCCAGTGAGTCTCTGAACGACATCGAGTCGCTCAGTGCGAGAGCGTAGCGAGTCTCGAACTCGCGAACTACGGACGGGGAATCGTGAAGCTTCCCGATTCCGAGGCCTTCGGTGTACGCCACAGGAGGCTGGTCCTCGAACCGCATGAGCGTGAGCATGCCGTCCATCAAGGGGTGGAAGCCGATGTCCTGGGGGAGGACGTGCACGCGGATTCGCCCGCGTTCCACCAGACGAGCCAGGTGGGCCACCTGCTCCGCCATCACTTGAGGGCCACCGACGACTCGGCGCAGCACCGCCTCGTCCAGCAGCGCCCATAGTGCCGGACTCTCCGAAGCGTCGAGGATCTCTGCCCGCTTCAGCCGTGTGACGACGAGCCTGTCCCATTCCTCTTCACTCAGGGGAATGAAGGACGGGCCCATAATCGCGCGCATGTACTCCTCTGTCTGGAGGACGCCCGGCATGTACGACAGGGCGAACTCCTGGATGGAGACGGCCTGGCGTTCGAGGTGCAGCGCCGCCTCGAAGTAGTCGGCGACAGCCGCCGTCTCCTCCGGAAGGAAGCTGCTCAGCACATTCCCCGTGTTCAGGGCCCGGTCCAGCCGCCGCGCGTCCTCCTTCGACGGCACGCGTCTCCCCGCCTCGATGTGGGCGATGTGCGACCGCGTCATGATGGCCATCTCGGCCAGCTGCTGCTGCGTCAGTTCGGCCGCCTCGCGCTGCTGCTTGAGCCAGTCGCCGTAGATGTTGCTCACCCGTTCGACCTCCGTGTGACAAAGGCGCTGTCACATCCGCACCTCTGGCGAGCCTAGCTCCGGCGGTCTCACTCTGTAGGCGTATCGCTACGGAAAGCGAGACCCCCGCGACCGTCGCACCGGTCCGGGGGCATGGTCACCGACCACAACGGAGTCGACGACATGCGTCACCGTATCGCCCGCGCCGCCGGGCCGCCCCTGCTTCCGCTCCTCCAACTCCTTCTGCCGGGCCCGGGCCGGCGACGCCGCCGACGCCCTCCGGCGACGGCACCCACCACACCCCCGCGCATCACCGACGCCACCGCCCGCCACGCCGGCACGACCACCCCGCGCGGTGAGGACAACGCCCTCGTCCGCCCCTGCCTCCTCGCCCACGAACGGCATGAGGAGGCCCGGCGGCAGCGGACCCGTCGACGCGCGCTGCGGTGCGCGGCGCACGGCGTCGGCCTCGGGTCGGGTGTGCTTCACGGCGTGGGCTTCGGGTCGGGTGTGCTTCACGGCGTGGGCTTCGGGTCGGGTGTGCTTCACGGCGTCGGCCTCGCGCCGCGTGTGCTCCACGGCATCGACGTCGCGCCGCACGTGATCCACGGCATCGGCCTCGCGCCGCGTGTGCTCCATGGCGTGGAGGCGGCCCGATGAACGACGGCGCGCGCCCGGCCCGGCTGCTGCCCTGGACGGACTCCGAGGGCAAGCCCTGCTACCTGCTGACCGACGGCGACGGACCGCTGTCCCGGATCGCCGATGTCATCGAGACCACCCAGCTCGACATGGCCGAAGACCTGCTGGAACACGCCGCCGACCTGCTCGCCGAAGCGCGGCCGACACCCGAGCAGCTCCGCTTCCTCCTGGCCCGGATGTGCGAGGCGCTGACGGACGTGCACCGCATCCCGGAGAACCGGGGCACGCGGTGACGCCAGCCGCGGCCCGTCACTCGACCAGTTCGGGGAACTCCTCTTTGAGCGCGGCGAGCTGAGCGCGATGTCCGGCGTTGAAATCGGCCAGTTCCGGCAGGCCCAGGTTCTTGTCGAGGGCGACGGCCTGCGCAGGCACCAGGGCCGCTATCGCGCCGAACACCTCGCCCACCGCCTTCGCGTTCCGTTCCCGCTGGACAGCGGTCACCAGGTCCTCGAAGAGATCCAGCTCCAGGTCCTCGATCCGCCGGCGCGGACTGTCCTTCCCCTCGAACTCGTCCCGGACCGCCGGCTTGGGCGCGCCGGAGTCGACGAGGAATTTCAGTACCCGCAGCGTCGCGTACAGCCGCCCGGCCAGCCTCTGACCGCTCTCCCTCTGCTCTGCCATGTCTCATTACTTGCCGTCGGAACGCCCTCCCGCACCCCACCCTTCGAAAAGCGGCCAACTTCCGGCCACCCCTCCGCCCTACGGTGACGGCCATGCGCCCGAGAACCCTTCGTACCGCCCTCGCCACCCTCACCGCAGGTCTCGCGGCGGCCGGCTGCCTCACCGCCGCCGGACCCGCCGCCGCGCACGAGAGGCCGCCGAGGAACGACTGCTCGCCCGCCGTCTCCCTCACCGGCTTCTCCGACGCCCTCGACAAGACCACCCACGACGGGACCTACGTCGGCAACCTCTCCGCCCTCGCCCGCGACCGCCACGGCTCCCTGGCCGCCCTCTCCGACCGCTCCGCCCTCTTCCGGCTGGACGCGCGCACCCTGAAGCCGCGGGGCGTGATCCCGCTCGCCGACGAGAACGGCGCCGCCCTCGACGCCGAAGGGCTGGTCGTCGACCGCGACGGCACCTACCTCGTCTCCTCCGAGACCGAGCCGTCCATCCGCCGCTACTCCCGCACCGGCCGGATCCTCGACCGCCTCCCCGTGCCGGACGCCCTCCGCACCGCCCCCGAGGGCCGCGCCCGGACCAACGGCAGCTTCGAGGGGCTCACGGCCCTCCCCGGCGGCCGGACCCTGATCGCCTCCATGGAGTACCCGCTCGCCGGTGACCCGGCCGACCTGGTCCGCTTCCAGACCTGGCAGCGGACGCGGCACGGACACTTCCGGCTCGGCGCCCAGTACACCTACCGGACCGACACCGGCCTCGGCGTCTCCGAGACCACCGCCACCCCCGACGGGCGCCTCCTCGTCCTGGAGCGCGGCTTCACCTCCGGCGTCGGCAACACCGTCCGCCTCTACCTGGCCGACCGGCGCGGCGCCACCCTCGGCAAGACCCTCCTCGCCGACCTCGCCGACTGCCCCTCCCTCGGCGCCACCGCCAAGCAGCCCCAGCCCAGTCCGCTCCTCGACAACTTCGAGGGGATGACCGTCACCGGCCGGAGCAAGGGCCGCCTGGAGGTCCTGATCGTCAGCGACGACAACCAGAACGCCGCACAGACGACCCGCTTCCTCAGGCTCCGGGTCCGCGCCTGAATCGTTGCCGCGGGATGAAATCCCCGCTCGCCCGCGTTGGTGCCTTCCGGTAGATCAGGTGAGCAGGACGACCGACGAATGACCGGAGGGCACGGCGTGGACGCGCAACGGGGATGGGCACGACGACTGGCGGGCTACGCCTGGCGCTACCCCAAGGACGTCGTCCTCGCCCTCGGCGCCTCTCTGGGCGGCATGGCCGTCATGGCCCTGGTCCCGCTGATCACCAAGGTGATCATCGACGACGTGATCGGCGACAAGACCAGGGACATGGCGCTCTGGGCCGGTCTCCTGATCGGCGCCGCGGTCGTCGTCTACGTCCTCACCTACATCCGCCGCTACTACGGCGGCCGGCTCGCCCTCGACGTCCAGCACGACCTGCGCACCGACATGTACGGGACGATCACCCGGCTCGACGGGCAGCGTCAGGACGAGCTGTCCACGGGGCAGGTCGTCGGACGGGCGACCAGTGACCTCCAGCTGATCCAGAGCCTGCTGTTCATGCTCCCGATGACCATCGGGAACGTCCTGCTCTTCCTGATCTCCCTCGTCATCATGGCGTGGCTGTCCCCGCCGCTCACGCTCGTCGCCCTCGCCGTCGCCCCCGCGCTGTGGTTCATCGCCCGCCGCAGCCGCACCCGCCTGCACCCCGCCACCTGGTACGCCCAGGCCCAGGCCGCCGCCGTCGCCGGCGTGGTCGACGGCTCGGTGAGCGGCGTACGCGTGGTGAAGGGCTTCGGACAGGAGGAGCAGGAGACCGGGAAGCTCAGGGAGGTCGGGCGCAGGCTCTTCGCCGGGCGGCTGCGGACGATCAGACTGAACGCCACCTACACCCCCGCCCTCCAGGCCGTCCCCGCCCTCGGCCAGGTCGCCATGCTCGCCCTCGGCGGCTGGCTCGCCGTACGCGGGAACATCACCCTCGGCACCTTCGTCGCCTTCTCCACCTACCTCGCGCAGCTCGTCGGCCCGGTCCGCATGCTCGCCATGGTCCTCACCGTCGGCCAGCAGGCCCGCGCCGGCACCGAACGCGTCCTGGAGCTGATCGACACCGAGCCCGTGATCGAGGACGGCACCAGGACCCTGCCCGCCGACGCGCCCGCGACCGTCGAGTTCGACGACGTCGCCTTCGGTTACGCCACGGACTCCGGAGAGAGCAGGCCCGTCCTCGACGGTCTCTCCTTCGAGATCCGCGCGGGCGAGACCCTCGCCGTGGTCGGCTCCTCCGGTTCCGGCAAGTCCACCCTCTCGCTGCTCCTGCCGCGCTTCTACGACGTGACGCGCGGCGCCGTCCTCATCGGCGGCCACGACGTGCGCGAACTGACCCTGGACTCGCTGCGGGCCGCCATCGGACTCGTGCCCGAGGACTCCTTCCTCTTCTCGGACACCGTGCGCGCCAACATCGCGTACGGCCGTCCGGACGCCACCGACGAGGAGATCGAGGCCGCCGCCCGGGCCGCGCAGGCCCACCGGTTCATCACCGAACTGCCCGACGGCTACGCCACCACCGTCGGCGAGCACGGCCTGACCCTCTCCGGCGGCCAGCGCCAGCGCGTCGCCCTCGCCCGCGCGATCCTCACCGACCCCCGGCTGCTGGTCCTCGACGACGCCACGTCCGCCGTGGACGCCCGCGTCGAGCACGAGATCCACGACGCGCTGAAGCAGGTCATGCGGGGCCGCACCACGCTCCTCATCGCCCACCGCCGCTCCACCCTCGGCCTCGCCGACCGCATCGCCGTCCTCGACCACGGCCGCCTCGCCGACCTCGGCACCCACGAAGAGCTCCAGGAGCGCTCCGCCCTCTACCGGCGCCTGCTCACCGACCCCGACGAGCTGGGCGGGGTGTCACCGGGGCACGCCCGGCCCGCCGCGCCCGCCGAGGACACCTCCGTCCGCGACGAGCTGGACGCCGAGTTCGACGCCGAGCGCGGGGTCACCCCACGGCTGTGGACCGGCGACCGCGTACCGAAGGACACCGCCCTCGCCGGCACCCCCGCCACCCCGGAACTGCTCGCCCAGGTCGACGCGCTGCCCCCCGCCGACGCGACCCCGGACATCGACGAGGCACGGGCCGTCGAACCGGAGGAGTCCTACGGCCTGCGCCGCCTGCTGCGCGGCTTCCGCACACCGCTGCTGATCAGCCTCGCCCTGGTCACCGTGGACGCCGGCATGGGCCTGCTGCTGCCCGTACTGATCCGGCACGGCATCGACGAGGGCGTCACCCAGGCCGCCCTCGGCGCGGTCTGGGCGGCCTCGCTGCTGGGGCTGCTCGCCGTGCTCGCCCAGTGGACGGCGCAGACCGGCGAGATCCGCATGACCGGCCGGACGGGGGAGCGGATCCTCTACTCGCTCCGGCTGAAGATCTTCGCCCAGCTCCAGCGGCTCGGCCTCGACTACTACGAGCGCGAACTGACCGGGCGGATCATGACCCGGATGACGACGGACGTGGACGCGCTGTCGACGTTCCTGCAGACCGGACTCGTCACCGCCTTCGTCTCGGTCGTCACCTTCTTCGGCATCATGGTCGCCCTGCTGGTCATCGACGTGGAACTCGCGCTGGTCGTCTTCGCGACCCTGCCGCCGCTGATCATCGCCACGTACTTCTTCCGCAGGGCCAGCGTGAAGGCGTACGAACTGGCCCGGGAACGGGTCTCCTCGGTCAACGCCGACCTCCAGGAATCGGTGGCCGGGCTCAGGATCGTGCAGGCCTTCCGGCGCGAGCACGACGGCGGCCGGCGGTTCGCCGAACACAGCGACAGCTACCGGCAGGCACGCATCCGGGGCCAGTGGCTGATCTCGGTCTACTTCCCGTTCGTGCAGCTGCTGTCCTCGGCCGCGGTCGCCGCCGTACTGATCGTCGGCGGCGCGCGGATCGACGACGCGACGCTGACGACCGGCGCGCTGGTGGCGTACCTGCTCTACATCGACCTGTTCTTCGCGCCCGTCCAGCAGCTCTCCCAGGTCTTCGACGGCTACCAGCAGGCGTCCGTCTCCCTCGGCCGCATCCAGGAACTGCTGCGGGAACCGACGTCGACGAAGGCCCCCGACAAGCCGCTCGACGTCCAATCCCTGCGCGGCGACATCGCCTTCGAGGACGTGCACTTCCAGTACGGGAGCGCCGACGAGGAGGACGCCGCCCTCACCGGCATCGACCTGCGCATCCCCGCCGGACAGACCGTCGCCTTCGTCGGCGAGACCGGCGCGGGCAAGTCGACCCTGGTCAAGCTGGTCGCCCGGTTCTACGACCCGACGGGCGGACGGGTCACCGTCGACGGGCAGGACCTGCGCGCCCTCGACCTCACCTCCTACCGGCACCGGCTGGGAGTCGTCCCGCAGGAGGCGTACCTCTTCCCCGGCACTGTCCGGGACGCCATCGCCTACGGCCGCCCGGACGCCACCGACGCCGAGGTGGAGGCGGCGGCGCGGGCGGTCGGCGCCCACGAGATGATCGCGACACTGGAGGGCGGCTACCTCCACGAGGTCGCCGAGCGGGGCCGCAACCTCTCCGCCGGACAGCGGCAGCTGATCGCGCTGGCCCGCGCCGAACTGGTCGACCCCGACGTACTGCTCCTCGACGAGGCCACCGCAGCCCTGGACCTGGCCACGGAGGCGCAGGTCAACCAGGCCACCGACCGTGTCGCGGGTCGCCGTACGACACTGGTCGTCGCACACCGGCTCACCACCGCCGCCCGCGCGGACCGCGTCGTCGTCATGGACGGCGGACGGGTCGCCGAGGACGGTACGCACGACGAACTGCTGGCGCTCGACGGGCGGTACGCGCGGCTGTGGCGGACCTTCGTCGGCGCGGCCGAACCGGAGGAGCCGGTCGGCGCCCTGCACTGACACTCGCGCAACCATTCGACAGGTGGCGTGCGTCCGTACACCCGTACGTCGGTGATCGCCGTACGGATGAGGCGGAGGGGACCGTGGTGGGCCAGGGCGGGGCGGGAATACGACGGCGGCTGGCGCACGGCACGGCCCTGCTGGCCGCGGCCGGGCTGCTCGCCGTCGCGGTACCGCAGGAGGCACAGGCCGCCGCGGCGTGCCCGGGCCGCAAGGTACGCACACTGCAGTTCTCCACCGGGTCCGTCCTCGTCCACAAGCGGGGCAGCTACGTCTGCGCCGTCACCGTCCCCAAGAACCCCGGCACCAAGCGGCAGATGTCCGTCAGCGTGCAGGCGCGCGGCGGCCGGCCGGTCGTGGACGCGGGGCGGTTCGCCTACCGGGCGGGGCCGGTGACCGTGCACGTCGGGAAGCGCTGCGTGTGGGTGATGGGGAAGGTGTCCCGGGGCTCGGTCAGCTCCGGCTGGATCCTCTGCTGAAGGGGTCTTCGGCTGCCAATTCCTCATCTCCCCTGGTGTGCGGACGACTTGCTCCGATAGCTTCCGGCGCACATCTGCTTCACAGGGAGGGTGCATGCGCAAGGCGCTCAGATGGCTGCTGGCGCTCGCGGTGCTCATAGGCACCGTCAGCACGGCGGGCGCGGCCACCGCCGCCGAGCCGAAGGCCGTCGACATCAAGGACCGGCTGCTGTCCATACCGGGCATGAGCCTGATCGAGGAGAAGCCGTACACCGGCTACCGCTTCTTCGTCCTCAACTACACCCAGCCGGTCGACCACCGGCGCCCGTCCAAGGGCACGTTCCAGCAGCGGATCACCGTGCTGCACAAGGACACGGCCCGCCCGACGGTCTTCTACACCGGCGGCTACAGCGTCTCCACGAACCCCAGCCGCCGCGAGCCGACCCAGATCGTCGACGGCAACCAGGTCTCCATGGAGTACCGCTACTTCACCCCGTCCCGTCCCGAGCCCGCCGACTGGTCCAAGCTGGACATCTGGCAGGCCGCCAGCGACCAGCACCGCATCTTCAAGGCACTGAAGCCGGTCTACTCCGAGAACTGGATCTCCACCGGCGGCTCCAAGGGCGGCATGACCGCCACCTACTACGAGCGCTTCTACCCGCGCGACATGGACGGCGTCGTCGCCTACGTCGCCCCCAACGACGTGGTGAACCGCGAGGACTCCGCCTACGACCGCTTCTTCGCCCGCGTCGGCACCGAGGAGTGCCGCGACCGGCTGAACGGCGTGCAGCGCGAGGCACTGGTACGCCGGGCGCCGCTCAAGGAGAAGTACCGGGCGTACGCGGCCGAGAACGGCTACACCTTCGACACCATCGGCGGCCTGGACCGCGCCTACGAGGCCGTCGTCCTCGACTACGTCTGGGGCTTCTGGCAGTACAGCACCGTGAAGGACTGCGCCGGCATCCCGGCCGACGCCGAGAACGCCACCGACGAGGCGATCTGGGAGTCGGTGAACACCATCTCCGGCTTCTCCTTCTACACGGACCAGGGCCTCGCCCCCTACACCCCGTACTACTACCAGGCGGGCACCCAGCTCGGCGCGCCGACGATCCACTTCCCGCACATCGAGAAGAAGTACGTCCGCTACGGCTACCAGCCGCCGCGCAACTTCGTGCCCCGGTCGATCCCGATGCGGTTCGAACCGTGGGCGATGCGGGACGTCGACCGCTGGGTGCGGCACAACGCCGACCAGATGCTGTTCGTGTACGGCGAGAACGACCCGTGGGGTGCCGAGCCCTTCCGCCTCGGGCACGGCGCGCGTGACTCCTACGTCCTCACCGCGCCCGGCATGAACCACGGTGCCAACGTCGCCGGTCTGGTGCCCGAGGAGAAGGCCCTCGCCACGGCCCGCATCCTCGACTGGGCGGGCGTCGCCTCCGCCAAGGTCCAGGAGAACCCGTCGGCGGCCAGGCCGCTGGCGACGTTCGACGCCAAGCTGGACAAGCGGGACGTGCAGCGCGAACCGATGCTGCGCCCGTAGGACGGTGGCTGCGTCCGGCGCCGCTGAGACCCCGAGCCCGTGAGGCTCCGCGGTGGGTCACAGCGGCCGGGCGCAGCCCACCGGCCGTTCGCCGCCGAGACGGACGTAGAGGCCGGTGGAGGCAGGGCAGTCCCCCCGGGACGCGACCGCCTCGACCACCTCGAACTGCGGTTTCCTCTCGCCCTTGCCGTCGCACGCGGTCTCGCGGACCTTGCCGCTCCCGGCGTCGTAGACGCAGTCGCCGACGATGGTGCGCGGGCCGCCCCCGCCGCCCGGATCACCGGGGTGCGGCGGCTGGAGCTTGCGCATGCAGGCGTAGCCCCGCGGCACGGCCCCGTCGCCGTCCTCGTCGGCGGAAGGGCGCTGCTCGCTGATGTGCAGGACGAAGTCGGTGGTGGCGGGGCACGGCGGCCCGTCGTCCGCACGGCCGTCCTCCCGCGCCACGACCCGCGCCGCCGCCCGCTCACTGCCGCACGGCACCTCGGTGAAGCTGACCGTCCCGAACGAGCTGCACTCGTCGATCGCCAGGAACACCGCGCCGTACCCGGACGGCCGGACGGCGGCCGGGGCCGAGCCCGACGCGGCCTCGCCGCCGATCCGGGCGTCCCCGTTCGTGTCCCCGCTCGCGCCGTCGACCTCGCCCGCCGGGCCCGCCGGGCTCTGGCAGCCCGTCAGCAGCACGGCGCACAGCATCGACAGCGCGCACAGCACCCCCGCGGACCATCTCTCACGCATCGCCAACCCCCCGGACCCCTGGTCCAGCGTGCCCCGCCGCGGGCGGGGCACGCCAGACGCGCGGGGTGCATTGCGCACGGGTGACGGGGGCGCCCCCGGCGCGTGGCGTAGGCCGCGCTACGCCCTACGACCGGTACGACAGCCCGTGCCCGAGGGGGAACAGCACCGCCGCCGGGTCGTCCGCCCGCACCACCGGAACCGGCAGCTTCCCGCGCGGCCGTACCCGCCCGGCGATCACCCGGGCCGCCGCCCGCACCTCGACGTCGGTCCAGGAGTAGGCGGCGAGGTGGGCGGGGACGTCCGGGAGGTGGGCCACGTCGTACGGATTGCGGACCGCGACCGCGACGACCGGCTTCCCGGTCTCCAGCAGCCGCGCGACCAGCGTGCGCTGACTGCTGCGCGCCGTGACGTTGTACGTGGCGACCACCACCGCGTCGGCGTCCCCGGCCGCCGCGACCGCCCGGTCGACGACGGCGGCGGACGGGGCGGTGCCCGTGGACAGGGCGGTGGCCGTGAAACCCGACCGCGTCAGCTCGTCCGCGAGGACACCCGTGGGCGGCCCGGTCGTACCCGAGGGGGAGGCGGGGTCGGCACCCACGACGAGCACCCTCGGGTGCTCCCGCCGGGACAGCGGGAGCAACTGACCCTCGTTGACCAGCAGCGTGGTGGTCCGCTCGGCGATCCGGTCGGCCGCGGCCAGGTGACCGCGGGTGCCGACCGTGCGGTCGACGTCCCGCCGGCCGGTGTAGGCATCCTGGAACAGCCCGAGTTTCGCCTTCAGCCGCAGCACGCGCAGGATCGATTCGTCGAGCCGGGCCTCGGTGAGTTCGCCGTCCCGTACGGCCGTCAGGACCGCGTTCCAGGCGAGGTCCAGGTCCGGCGGGTTGAGCAGCTGGTCGACGCCCGCCTTCAGCGCCAGCACCGGCACCCGGTCGTCGCCGTACTTGGTCCGTACGCCCTGCATGCCGAGGGAGTCGGTGACCACGACCCCGTCGAAGCCCAGTTCCTCGCGCAGTATGCCGGTGAGGATGGGGCGGGAGAGGGTGGCCGGGTCTCCCGAGTCGTCGAGCGCCGGGACCATGAGATGGCCGGTCATGATCGCGTCGATGCCGGCCTCGACCGCCGCGCGGAAGGGCGGCGCGTCCAGCTCCTCCCACTGCGCGCGGCTGTGCGTGATGACCGGGATGCCGGTGTGGCTGTCGGTGGCGGTGTCACCGTGCCCGGGGAAGTGCTTGGCGCACGCGGCGACCCCGGACCGCTGGTACCCCGTCACCTCGGCGGTCACCATCCCCGCCACCGCCTCCGGGTCGGCGCCGAAGGACCGCACGCCGATCACGGGGTTGGCCGGGTTGACGTTCACGTCGGCGACGGGGGAGTAGTCCTGCCGGATGCCCATCGCGCGCAGCTCGGCTCCCGCGATCCGGCCGAGGGCGCGGGCGTCGGAACGCGACCCGCCCGCACCGACGGCCATCGCGCCCGGGAAGAGGGTCGCGGGCTCGCCCACCCGGGCCACGATGCCGTACTCCTGGTCGGTGGAGATGAGCACCGGCAGGCCGCGCGGCAGCCCCAGCGACGCCTTCTGGATGCCGTTGGACAGGCCGGCGATCTGGTGCGGGTCGCGGGTGTTGTGCGCCCAGGCGAAGTAGATGATCCCGCCGACCCGGTACTTGGCGACCAGCTCGGCCGCGGTGCGGACGCCGATCTCCTCGAGGTTGGCGTCGATGTCGGCCTGGTCCGGGTCGGTGGCGGAGTGGCCGTAGACCCGCATGACGAAGAGCTGGCCGACCTTCTCCTCCAGCGTCATGCGCGAGATGAGGGCGCGGAGCTTGTCGTCGCCGGGCCCGCGGGCGGCGTCGGCGTACGCGGTGCCGCCGCCGGCCGCCAGGGCCGCGGTGACGACCGCGGTGGCGGTGAGGACGGTACGTCTGGAGGGGTGTGCGGTGCTTCCCGGGCCGGCCGTGCTGCTGTGGTGCACGTGCGCTCCTTCCGGAGTGATCCGCTGGGGAATCGCTGGAGAGCTGCTGAAGGAAACTTCCAAGGAGTCACCAATATCCGGGAAGTTTCTGCCAGTCAAGGGAGCGCACAGGAGTCGTCCGAAGCGGTGAAGACCGAGCAGGTGGGGCCGCCGTCGGCGCGAGGGAGGGGGGCGCGCCGACGGCGGCGGGCTGCCGGCCGCGGTACGGATGGAGAGGGTGGTCAGCGATCGCAGCCAGCAGCGAGGCCGACACCGCACCGCGAAGACTCGTCCGGCAGCGTGCGGATTGGACGACCGGGGCCGGGGAGGGGTTCCCGGTCGGGAGAGGATTCTCCAAGTCGGTGCGTACGGGGGCCGTGGGGCTACGGAGACGGCGGGAGCGGCGGGGGCGGCGGGGGCGGCGGGGACGGCGGGGGCGGCGGGGACGGCGGGAGCGGCGGGGACGACGGGGACGGCGGGAGCGGCGGGGGCGGCGGGGGCGGCGGGGGCGGCCGAGGACGCCGCGAACGTCGAGGGACGTCCAGGGGGCGCTTGCCGGACGGCGTGCCGGCCCGCCAGGAATTAGTTGGACGGCGTCCCGCACCGGCGGAAGAATCCGCCCGGTGACGTTCGCACTGGAGGGCCCCGCCCTCGAAGGAGCCCTGGTCCGACTGGAACCGCTGGGCCCGCAGCACGCGGCCGACCTGGCGGTGGCGGCGGAGGAGGACCGCGGCAGCTACGCGTACACGTGGGTGCCGAGGGCCGACGAGGTCGGCGCCTACATCGACGCCCAGCTGGCCCGGGCGGCCACGGGACGGCTGGCGCCCTACGCGCAGGTGTCCCTCGCCACCGGGCGGGCGGTCGGCGCCACCGCCTACTGGGAACCCCGCTCCTGGCTGACGGACGACGCCCTCGACGCGATCGAGGTCGGCTTCACTTGGCTGGCCCGCTCGGCGCAGGGCACGGGCGTGAACGCCGAGGCCAAGTACCTGCTGTTCCGCCACGCCTTCGAGGTCTGGCAGGTGTCCCGGGTCGATCTGAAGACCGACGCCCGCAACAGCCGTTCCCGCGCCGCGATCGAGTCGACGGGCGCCCGCTTCGAGGGCGTCCTGCGCAACTGGTCCCGCTCCTGGGCGCCGGGCGAGGAGGACCGGCTGCGCGACTCCGCGATCTACTCGGTCACGGCGGCGGAGTGGCCGCGGTGCCGGGAGCGGCTGGAGCGCCGGGTGCGGTCGGCGGTACCCGCTTCCGCTTCCGCTTCCGCCTCCGCCTCCGCCTCCGCCTCCGCCGTCACGCTCACGCCGCGTCGCTGAGCAGCCGGGCGAGGTGTTCGCGGCCCGCGTCCAGCAACTCCGGCAGCGGGGCGGCCGACTCGTACCACCGCTTCTCGTACTCCCAGCACAGCCAGCCGTCCCAGCCGTGCCGGGAGAGCACGTCCACCACCTCGGTGAGCGGCAGCACACCGGCGCCCAGCGGCAGCGGCGTGGTGTCGTCGGGGGAGGCGATGTCCTTGACCTGGACGTAGCCGAGGTGCGGGGCGAGGGCCAGGTAGCTCTCCGCGGGCTGCTCGCCGCCCAGCCAGGTGTGCATCACGTCCCACAGGGCGCCGACCCGGCGGTGCCCGACCAGGCCGAGGACGCGCATCGCGTCGGCCCCGGTGCGGTGCGAGTCGTGGGTCTCCAGGAGGATGCGCACGCCGAGCTCGGCCGCGTACTCGGCGGCCGTGCCCAGCCGCCGGGCGGCCGTCGCGTCGGCCTCCTCCGGGCTCTGCTCCGTACCGCCGCCGGGGAAGACCCGGACGTACGGGGCGCCCAGGTCGCGGGCCAGGTCGAGCAGGGTGCGGATCTCGGCGATCACGGCGTCGTCGTCGCCCGGCGCGGCGACCCGCGCGTACCCCGCGAGGCCCAGCAGCTCCACGCCCGCCGCCTTGAACGCCTCGGCCACCGCGGACCGTTCACCGCGGGTCAGGCCCGGGTGGACCGGTTCCTCCGGGTGGGCGCGCAACTCGACACCGTGGTAGCCGTGCGCGGTCGCGAGCCCCAGGACGTCGGTCAGGGGCAGGCCGGGGACACCGAGGGTGGAGAACGCCAGCTTCATGCCCACGGAGCGTACCCGCCCCCGACCCGGCCACTCCTCCCACCGGCCGGGTGTCGCAGCCCCAGCACCGACGGACGGGCGCCGCCGCCCAGGCCGCCCTGCCTTGGCCGCCCTACGCTTGCGGAGGGGGTGGGGTGCAGGGTCGCCCCATCTCCTTCGTCCTGTGCTTGCGGAGGGGCGTGGCCGAGGCCGCGGCCCAGCCCGTTCGTCCCAGTACCTGCGAAGGCGCGCGGCGCAGGCCGACCAGCCCGTCCGGCGTTTGAGGACGAGGCCGTTCAGGCCGAAGCGGGGGCCTGGGGGCGGCAGCCCCCAGCGAGGCCCACACCGACGCGGGGCGGCCCCACCCCCCCCGGCCCCCCCCCCCCCCCCCCCAACACCCCCCCCCCCCCCCCGCGCCCCCCCCCCCCCCCCACCCCCCCCCCCCGGGGGGGGGCCCCCGCCGGG
>NZ_JBNGGE010000034.1:0-93367 GCF_049975785.1 Streptomyces sp. WG7 | reverse complement strand
CCCGCGGAGCGGGTACCCTATCGCTGCGCGATAGGCAAGCGAACACCCGTGCTGCGCACGGGTGTTGCGCTCACGCTCCGCGTGAGCGCTGGCGGGACGCTGCGCGTCCCGCTCACCAACCCGGCTGCGCCGGGTTGGTGACGCCCTGTCCGCTGCGCTCCTGGGGCTGGGTGGCTTCCGCTGCGCTCCAGCCACCTGGTGGCGCTACGCGCCACCAAAGCCGGGCCCGCTGCGCGGGCCGGCCAACGGGCCTGCGGCCCGTGCGCCTATGGGATTCGGGCTCGTGTGATCCGGAACGGGTTGTCAGCAGACCACCTGCTCCGCCCCGTGGCGGGCACCATCGGGCCCGGCTGACCCGCGGTAAGGGTGACGGGTCCTCAGGCGTGAGCGTGACGGCGGGTACTCGGCAGCTTGTGCGGGGCAGCGTGGTGCATGGGCCGGCCTGTCGCGGGAACGGCGAGGCGCCGCAGGGCAAGGGTCGCGGTGACGAGCAGTACGGTGAAGACAGCCAGGAGGAGGACAGACACCCACATTTGGCGGTTCCCCGGGGCCTGCCAGCCGGTCCAGGCCGCGGACCCTGCCCACAAGAGGGTGGCCGCAGCGTAGAAGGAGCGGATACGGCGTAGTTGCCGCACGGCCCGCAGGAACTGGATGCGCTCGGTCTTCGGTGCCATGCGGCACCGTGTACCCCGATGCGCGATGCCCACCGGGGTCGGACAAGATCTTGAGTGGGGGTTCTGTCGAGGAGTCTCGCAAGTCTGCATCTCAATGTGATGCAGCATGTAGCATTGGCGGATAGCGGGGGGCACCCGGCAGCGGAGGTCGGGGGCGTATCGGCCTCGGCGCGTTAGGTCCGTGGCCCGTCTGCTATCTGACAGCCAAGGCCCAGCAAGGCCGGTGGAGAGGGGAAGGGCGCCATGGGTTCCGATGCGCTGAGGCCGAGCTCCTGGCCTGAGGTGGAGCCGTGGATACCGGCGCATCAGGCCGTGGAGATCAGTGAGTACGAGACCCTTTCCATGCTCCTGGATGCTGGGGCGGATCCGAACGAGGTGTGCTTCGGGCTCACGCTGCTGACTCATGCGATCGACCTGGAAAGGGACAGTCACCTGCAGTCGGGGGTTCCCCTGCACACGGCCGGCACGGCGATCGTGCTGGCCTACGGTGCCGATCCACGCCGGCCGTCTTCCAGCGGGGAAACTCCGTTGCAGTTCGCCGAGAGCTACGATCACGAGCCGGCCAAGCGACTGCTCCAGCGCTTCCTCGCACCGGCGGAAGCTCCAGGTAGCGGGCGTGGATGTGATCGCGGGTCTTCTGTTGAGGTGGAGTCGTGGGCGCCCGCGCGTAGGGCCGTGGAGATGAGTGACTACGAGACCCTCACCGCGCTCCTGGACGCTGGGGCCGACCCGGATGAGGTGTGCTTCGGGGACACGTTGCTGACCCACGCGATCGGCCTGGAAGGGGAGGGCCATGTGCAGATGGATTACCCGCTGAACACGGCCTCCACGGCGATCCTGCTGGCCTACGGTGCCGACCCACACCTGCCGGCCATCGACGGCGAGACTCCCCTGCAGGTCGCCGAGTACTACCACCACGAACCGATCAAGCGACTCGTCCAGCGCTTCCTCGCCCTCACCCCGGCCAAATCCGCAGGGAGCACGCGTGACGAATGATCGGGGGCTTTCGCCACTCGGCCCGGATTCCCCTTACAGCAACGCCTCGATCTACGCGGACGCAGAAGCCGTCCCGCGGATCGTGCGCCGGCTTCGAGACACCCTCGGCCTCAAGGGCAGCGGTGCGGAGCTGACCATGGGGCCGGTGCGCGTGGAAGGCGAGCCCAACGACTACGCCACCGGCCGGCACGCCCATCCCTCCGACTTCCTTCAGTGGCCGACCGTGCTGGAGCGCGAGGCCTCCGCGAGGACGCCGGCCGAGGTGGTGCAGGCCGTCACGGCCGTGCTCGAAGCGCTGTGGCGTGGCGGCTTCAAGGCCGTAGCCACTTGCGGCTTCGAGGACGAGTTGCCTGCGCACGGCGGGATCGACAGGTACCCCCGCCCCGCTCCTGTTCTCGAGGGGGCGCGGTCTCTTCGAGCACGGGCACGTGGTGGAAGAACCTGATCTCGCTCGGAAAAAGGAAAGGTCGAAATCTGTGATCAGCCTCCGGGAACATCAGGTGACCCAGAAAACGGCCATTCGGGAATGGGTCAAATTCTTTGCAAGATCGTCTGTTCCCGAGCAGGGGGCGCGGGGCACGCTGGTGTCCGCGACCGGGTCGGGTAAGACGATCACTGCTGCCGCGAGCGCCCTGGAGTGCTTCCCGGGCGGGCGGATCCTGGTGACCGTGCCGACCCTGGACCTGCTCGCGCAGACTGCCCAGGCGTGGCGGGCGGTGGGTCACCGGGCGCCGATGGTGGCGGTGTGCTCGCTGGAGAACGACCCGGTGCTGAACGCGCTGGGGGTGCGCACCACCACGAATGCGATCCAGCTCGCGCTGTGGGCCCGAACCGGGCCCGTGGTCGTGTTCGCCACCTACGCCTCCCTGGTGGACCGCGAGGACCCGGAGGACCCGACGGGCCGGCGGACGGTCCGCGGGCCGCTGGAAGCCGCCCTGGCGGGCGGGGAACGGCTCTACGGCCAGCAGATGGCCCCGTTCGACCTCGCCCTCGTGGACGAAGCCCACTCAACCGCGGGTGATCTTGGTAGGCCGTGGGCGGCGATCCACGACAACGCCCGCATCCCGGCGCACTTCCGGCTCTACCTCACCGCCACCCCACGCATCCTCGCCTCACCCCGCCCGCAGAAGGGCGCGGGCGGGACAGAGGTGGAGCTGGCGAGCATGGCCGACGATCCGGACGGCACCTTCGGGGCGTGGCTTCCCGGCGCCGAACTGGGACTCTCGGAGGCGATCGAGCGGGGCGTCCTCGCCGGATTCGAGATCGACGTCCTCGAGATCCACGACCCCTCCCCCCTCGTCGGGGAGTCAGAGGAGGCGCGGCGGGGCCGGCGCCTGGCGCTGCTGCAGACCGCGCTGCTGGAGCACGCCGCGGCGTACAACCTGCGTACGGTCATGACGTTCCACCAGAAGGTGGAGGAGGCGGCGGCGTTCGCGGAGAAGCTGCCGAAGACGGCAGCCGGGCTGTACGCGCGAGATGCCTCGGACGAGGACCTGGCGGCCGCGGGCGAGCTGCCCGTCTCGTCGATCGGCGCGCAGCTGTACGAGCTGGAAGCCGGCCGGCACGTACCCCCAGAGCGGGTATGGTCGGCGTGGCTGTGCGGCGACCACCTCGTCACCGAACGCCGCGAAGCCCTTCGCCAGTTCGCCAACGGCATCGACGCCGACGGCCGCAGAGTGCACCGGGCGTTCCTCGCCAGCTGCCGCGTGCTCGGGGAAGGCGTCGACATTACCGGCGAGCGAGGCGTCGAGGCCGTCTGCTTCGCGGAGACCCGCGGCTCGCAGGTCGAGATCGTGCAGAACATCGGCCGGGCCCTTCGGCTGAACCGGGACGGTTCAACGAAGGTCGCGCGGATCATCGTGCCCGTCTTCCTCGAGCCCGGCGAAGACCCCACCGACATGGTCGCCAGCGCCTCGTATGCCGGGCTGGTCGCTGTCCTCCAGGGCCTGCGCTCCCACGATGAACGACTCGTCGAGCAGCTGGCCTCCCGCGCGCTCACCAGCGGCAAACGCAAGACCCATATCCAGCGCGACACCGACGGGCGGATCATCGCAACCAGTGGCGGGGACGCCGGCGAGGACCAGGAGGGCGGCACCGACGGTACGGTCGAGTCCCCATTGCTCCACTTCTCCAGCCCACGCGACGCGGCCACGATCGCGGCGTTCCTGCGCACCCGCGTCTACCGGCCGGAATCGCTGGTCTGGCTGGAGGGTTACCAGGCCCTGCTGCGCTGGCGGAAGGAACACGAGATCACCGGGCTCTACGCCGTCCCCTACGACACCGAGACCGAGGTCGGCGTCACCAAGGCGTTCCCCCTCGGCAGGTGGGTGCACCAGCAGCGAAAGGCACTGCGGGCCGGGGAGCTCGAACCGCGGCGCAAGAAGCTCCTCGACACACCGGAGGCCGGCATGGTCTGGGAACCCGGCGAGGAAGCCTGGGAGACGAAGCTCGCCGCGCTCCGGTCCTACCGGCGGGCCACGGGGCACCTGGCTCCACGACAGGACGCCCTGTGGGACGACCCCGCCGACGACAAGCCTGTCCCCATCGGTCAGCTCCTGGCGAATCTCCGACGCAAGGGCGGCCTCGGCAAGAACCCCGAACGCGCGCAGACGCGGGCCGCGCAGCTGACCGCGATCGACCCCGACTGGAACTGCCCCTGGCCCCTTGACTGGCAACGCCACTACCGCCACCTCGCCCACCTCGCCGCCGACGAACCCGGCGGCCACCTTCCCGACATCGCACCCGGCGTGCAGATCGATGGCGACGACATCGGGCGATGGCTCCAACGGCAACGCCGGGACTGGAGACTGCTGACCACCGAACAGCAGGAACGGCTGACCAAGCTGAGCCTGAAGCCTGTGGAAGCTCCGTCTCCGGCTCCGACGGCTAAGCGCTCGGCAAAGGGTCCGAGCAAAGCACAGCAGGCCTTCCAACGCGGACTGGCCGCCCTCGCCCAGTGGATCGAACAGGAAGGCGCCCAGCGGCCCGTCCCGCGCGGCGCGGTCGTCGAGATCACGGTCGACGACGAAGCGATGCCAGTGAAGTTGGGGGTGTGGCTTTCGAACGCACGAGCGAGACGCGACAAGCTCACCGCCGAGCAGCTGGACGCGCTGCGGGAGCTGGGCATGGACTGGGCGGGCGCGGTGCCGGTCGTCGACGCCCCCGGAGCCGTCTGCACCGTAGCCCGCGCCGCCGGCGGCCCCGAAGAGGCGGCCGGTGCGGGAGCACTACGAGGAGTGTGACAAGGAGCTGTACGAGGGCGGGAACTGCACCTGCTGGTCCATCAAGTGGTTCGGCCGCCCTCCGAGCGGGAGGGCTACGGAGACGACCTCTGACCGCTCCCCCACCGCCGTACGAGACCCCGGGCCCGTCGACAGGGCCCGGGGTCTCGTGCGTCACACGGTGCAGGGCGGCGGTGTGGAAGTCCGCTACGAGCGGCGCGGGCTGGTGACTCGGACCTCCGCCAGGACGACGCCGGTCACCGGGTCGCGGTGCACCGGGACGTACAGGCCCCAGTCGGCGCCACCGGCCGTGAGCCAGCTTCCGGCCCACGAGGCGTCGGTGGTCTCCAGCACGCGACCGGCGAGCGGGCCACCCTGGAATCGGACGATCACAGCAGTACCTCCTCCGGCGAGACTTTCTCGCCTCGCCCCCTGGTGGAGGGTCATGTCCCTTGTCGTGGTGTAGGCGATCAGTCGTCTGGATGTGGCGGGCAGGACGATCGTGTCGTCGGGATAGAGGGCGTCCATGCTCTCGTTGGAGAGGTAGCGGCGGGGGAAAGCGATCCATTCGTCGTGGAGTTCGGCGAGGACGGCGGTGGCCAGGCGGAGGACGGCGGCCGGGTTGGGGAAGACCTGGACGACGTCGCTGCGGCGTTTGATCTCCCGGTTCAGCCGCTCGAGCGGGTTCGTGGACTGGATCTTCTTCCAGTGCTGGTGGGGGAAGTCCGCGAACGCGGTCAGGTCCTCCTTCGCCTCCAGCAGCATCTCTCTGACCTTGGGGAACTGCCGGCCGAGCATGTCGGCGACGGTGTCAAGCTGGGTGCGGACCGCGTCCGCGGTGGGCTGGGCGAAGATCGTGCGGACCGTGGCGGCGACCATCTCCGCCGAGCCTTTCGGGATCACGGCGAAGACATTGCGGACGAAGTGGACCCGGCAGCGCTGCCAGGCGGCGCCGGGCATGACTTTCCGGATCGCTTTGACCAGGCCGCTGTGGCTGTCGGAGATGACCAGGCGGACGCCACTGAGGCCGCGTTCGCGCAGGTGACGCAGGAATTGGGCCCAGAAGGCTTCGGTCTCGCTGTCGCCGACCATGACGCCGACGACTTCGCGGCCGCCGTCCTGGGTGACGCCGGTGGCGATGACGACCGCCTGCGAGACGATGCGGTGGTCGACGCGGGCCTTGACGTAGGTGGCGTCGAGGAACAGGTAGGGGAACCGGATGTGGTCCAGCGGCCGGGTGCGGAAGGCGTCGAGCTGTTCGTCCAGGTCCGCGCAGATCCGGGAGACCTCGCTCTTGGATATCCCGGTGTCGGAGCCGAGGGCTTTGACCAGGTCGTCAACGGAGCGGGTGGAGACGCCGTGGACGTAGGCTTCCATGATGACCGCGTAGAGGGCCTGATCGATGCGCCGTCGGCGTTCGAGGAGGCTGGGGAAGAAGCTTCCGGCCCGCAGTTCGGGGATGGCGAGTTCCAGGTCGCCGGCCTGTGTGGTCACCGTCTTGTCGCGGTGGCCGTTGCGCCAGGTGGTGCGGGTGTCGGCGTGTTCGCCCCACTCGGCGCCGGTCTTTGTGGTGGCTTCGGCCTCGATCAGTTCCTGCAGCAGCCTTTCGGCGACCTCGCGGACGAGTTCAAGACCATCGGCCGAACGTAGTGACTCAAGCAGGCGAAGTAGGTCATGCTGGGACAAGGCTACCGTGCACCCCCTGGGGTCGAACTGCCCGTTCACTCCGGACAGTTGCACGGTGGCCTGCCAGTTGAGCAGGGAGCAGACACCGACAGACGGTGCACCCCAGGGAGCAGAACCCGCGCACTCAACCGCGAAGATCCCCTACACCACACAGCGGGACGCCATCGTGCCCGGGACGACGACCTTGCGGCCGTGGGGGTGTCCGCGAGCGTCCATGACTCGACGGCGGTCCGGACTTGGAGCACGCGGGCGTAGGCTCTCAGGGATGCGGATAGGCGACTTGTCCAAGCGCACGGGCGTGAGTCCGCGCTCACTGCGGTACTACGAAGAGCAGGGCCTGCTGACCAGCTCACGCTCCGACGCGGGGCAGCGTCACTATTCCGATGCTGCGGTCCAGCGCGTTTCGCTCATCCGACAGCTGTTCGACGCGGGTATGTCCAGCAGGGTGATCGCGACTGTGCTGCCGTGTGTGGACGTTCCGGGTGACCTGGGCGTCGCTGAGGAGACGTTCACGGCGATGATGCGCGAGCGCGACCGGATCGACGCCGACATCGCGCACCTGATCGAGACCCGGGATGCAATCGACGTGCTGATCAGGGCCAACAGCCGGCACCGGGCGGAGCTGTCCACGGCCCCGGAACCGGTGGCACAGTCGACCTGATGCTGTGATCTGCGTCTCATCCGGTTGCCCCTTACGCCAATGTCAGAGGTGAGGATGGCGACAACGCCCGGAATCACCGGGCGGTTATACGAGAGGCGGCGCAAGATGGGTCAGGCGTGGGGTTTCGGCAGGTATGGCGGGCCTGAGGTGCAGGAGTTCTTCGATCGTCCCGACCCTGTCCCCGGTCGCGGCGAGGTGCTGATCCGGGTCGACGTCGCCGGCGTGAATCCCCTCGACCACCTTCTGCGCTCGGGTCTGGTCGACGGGCTCGACGGCGGGCGTCCGTTTCCCCGCGTGCTGGGTATGGAAGCAGCCGGAACGGTTCTCGCCCGGGGCGAGGACGTCAACGGGCTCGAGGTGGGTGACGCGGTCTTCGGCTTCGCACTCACCGGTGGCGGCACCTACGCCGAGACGACGGTGCTGTCCGCACCGAACACCGCGCGCATCCCGGAGGGTCTGTCCGCGACCGTGGCGGCAACGCTGCCCGTAGCCGGGACGACCGCGGTGGACGTGCTCGACCAGCTCAGCCTCCCGGCCGGTGCCACGGTCCTGGTCAACGGAGTCGGGGGCGGGGTCGGCCTCGCCGTCGCCCGACTGGCCATCGGGCGCGAGCTGCGTGTGATCGGCACCGGGAGTACAGCCAAACGCGAGCACGCCGAGGCCATCGGGGTGCGGTTCATCGACTACACCGCCGAGGACGTCGCCGCCGCGGCACGCGAGCTGGTTCCGGACGGCTTCGACGGGATCGTCGACCTGGCCGGAGGCACCTCGCTGCGGACGGTCGCTCCGCTGGCCCAGCATCCCCGCAACGTCATCGCTGTGGGTGATATGTCTGTGCCCGATCTCGGTGGGCGTTTCGTCGCTCGTCGCGTCGACCGCGAGAACCTGGAACGGTCAGCCCGGCTGGCCCTCGACGGACTCCTCGCACCCGTGATCACCTCGGTCCACCCGCTCTCCGACGCCCCGGCCGCCCTCGCCACCGTCGAGAACGGTCACACCTCGGGCAAGGTTGTCATCAAGGTGGCATGAGGAATGCCCGGCCGCCCGACGCTGTCGACGGTCCATTGCGGACTGACGGGAACCCGTGGTCAGCGCATCATCAGCTGAGCACGTTCACCTGTACGGGACGGGGTTGAGCACGTTCAGGCGTACGCCGACACCACAGGAGCATCGTTGGTTCCCCGTCCTGCCGCACTCGACCTGCCTCATGCTCTGGTCGAGTGGGTATCGATGCTCATCGTCACCCGTGAGGGCGACCGACGCTGCAAGCTCCCGCCCCACCAGCGCGCCCTCGTCGGTCTGGTCTACCTGCGCCGGCACGACACGCTCACGCAGATCGCCGCCGGCTTCGGCATATCCGTCGGGACCGCCTACGCCTACGTCACGGCCGTCGTCGATCACCTGTCCCGCCGGGCACCCGGTCTGCTGCGGGTCCTGCGCGAGACGGATCCTGATCACGTCCTGCTCGACGGGACGCTCGCCGAGTGCGATCGGGTCGGCGACAGCCGGGCCGACTTCTCCCAGAAGCACCGCCGTCACGGCGTGAACGTGCAGGTCGTGGCCGATCCCACCGGCAAGCTGCTGTGGATCTCACCCGCGCTGCCCGGCCGCACCCATGACCTGACCGCGGCCCGCACCCACCGCATCATCCGGATCTGCGAACGCCAGGGCGTCCCCGTGCTCGCCGACCGCGCCTACAGCGGGGCCGGCCCCTGGGTGACCACGCCCATCAGACGGCTTCCCGGCCAGGACCTCACCACAACCCAGCAGACAGTCAACCGAGCCCTGTCAGTGGCACGAGCACCGGTCGAACGAAGCATCGCGCGACTCAAGTCCTGGCAGGTCCTCCGCCGGGCCCGCTGCAGCCCCAACCGGATGACCGTCATCGCCGCAGCCATCCTCACCCTGGAACGTCAACGCTGATAAATCTCATTGCCGTTCCAGGGTCAGGACGGATCGGCAAGGGCCGACATCCAGTTGGGAACCGTCTCACGACCAGACAAGCCGACCTTCGGTGAACCGACAGACCGGATAGCTTCCATCGGCGATCCTCGTCAGCGTCTCCGCCACGGAGTCGAAATACTGGGCCATCGATTCGTACTCACCCGTGACCGTGACCTCACCCACGAACCAGCTGCCGACGCGGCCGTCCCGCACATCGATGAACTTTCCCATCCAGCCGTCCTGGTCCGACAGGAAGGGGATCCACTCGTTACGCCAGAATGGATTGTCCGGCTGGTCCGGAGGGTCGAATCCACCGGGCATCGAGCGGTTCGCGTAGAGCCTCTCCATCGCCCGGATGCCCAGAAAGAAGCTTCCCTCGTCGGGGAACCCGTCGAAGCCGCAGCATGCCACTTCGTCGTCGACGTCTTCCTCCGACAGATCCAGATTGTTCTGCAACAGCCACGTCCGCAGGTCCCCATGCAGGGAGATCCCCATCCGTTCCTCGGCTGCCGCGAGCATCTGCTCCGTAGCGGGCCCTGGCAGATCCGCGTGATCGGCCGGCGCGTGCTCCCGAAGAAGACTCATCACACGCGACCAACTCTCAGCCACACTCATCGCCCTCTGCCCTCTCCACAGGGATGTCTCCGACCGACTACGCCACTGCGGAGGTTGGGAAGTACCGGCCGGAGAACCTTGCAGGGATGCTACTTCGAGCATGCGTTCCGTCCCTCCCCACGATCATCTTCCGCCCCGAGCGCAGGGTCGGCCCCCAGCGAAGTGGCCGCCCGCGACTTTTCACAGACAACCCGCTATGCCCGGCGGGCCCAGCCCAGGAGCTTCCAGGACTCAAGCGAGGGCCACGGCGTCACCCCGGAGTGGCGAAGCTGAAAACACTCACTGCGTCCTCGGACGGCGAACCACCGCCAACGAAACTCATCCAGCCCGTCAGGTGTCCTCACTGGAGCTCCCTCGCCACTCCACTGCCGGCTCCGAGTCTCGCGGGCATCCCTACGGTTGTCCTTCAAACCATAGGAACTGCCACTGCCACTGCCACGACAGCCGACCCACCCCCACACCGGCCGGAAAACAGCAGCCGCTTGGTCACCTCATGACAGCAGGCCCGCCCGCAACTATCCCCATGACCAGGCACCCAGCACCCTCTCCCGCTGACACCAGCCCAATGCCACCAACGCGCCCGCTCACACCCCCAGGTCGACAGCTCCTCCGTGCCCGCCGGCCGGAGGACTTCCTCCGCCACCGCTTTGGCGACGGGTGCCCCCTGTGTGCGAACGACTACACCTCGGCCCGGCATCGGCTGGGGCCTGCCGCTTCGCCGCGGTGAGGTAGCCAACGCCTATCTGTGGCGCAGCGGGGCGCGTCCGCGGCTACTGCGTGCTCATCCAGCGCGGCGCCCCGCACGTCGCCGAGCCCACCGACCTGCCGGAAGCCGACGCCGCCGCCTACTGGCGCGACACCCTCGCGCTCGGCAAGGCCCTGACGGCCTTCTACGAGCTGGTGAAACTGAACTACTCCACCCTCGGCAACGTCGTGCCCCACCTGCACAGCCACGTCTGTCCCCGGTACGCCGGTGACACCGATCCAGCGACGAAGCCGACGTTGGTGACGTACTCGTACTGGCCCACTGGGAGCCGAGGTCGACGATCGTGTCCTGCCATGCGGCGTCGAGACTCCGGTGGTCGCCGCCTGCCAGGAGCCGACGATGCGGTCCCAGCGGCACACGTTCATCGTCCGCTGTTCCACCATGCACTGCAGCGGCTGCGGTACCTGGCACTGGTTGATCGGGTGGATCTCCACTCGCGTCCCGCGTCCGTCGCGGTTGAGGCGCCTGAGGAGGTGACGGGCGACGTTGTGCCGGCGCACCGTTCGGTAGGCCTGGTCGATGCGTTCGAGGTTGGTCTTGGAGGGGCGGCATTCGCCCTTCAGCCAGGCTTTCAGCGTCCGGTGGGTCACGGTGAGTCCGGCGTCCTGCGCGGTTTTCAGGGGCTGGGGCGACTTCGTGAGGTAGTGCAGGCGCGCCATCCAGCCGCGTTTGGCGGTCACGGGGGTGGCGATGCCGCTCGCGAGTTCGTCGAGCTCGCGTGCGACGGCGTCGCTGCCCTTGATGCCCCGGGCGCCGAACCTCCCGGAAGCGACGGGGACCGTCTTGTTCACGCGGAAGCCGGCGGGCAGCTCGCGTGGGCGTCCCGCCTCGCCGCCCGGGTGTCTCTTCAGCCGCCCGGCCGGACAGGCATCGCGGGCACGCGAGGTCTGATCAACCGGCCGGCCGGCCACGATACGGCGTGGCCGGACCGTTCAGCGTGCCCCGCGCAGCCGTCGCACGGGCGACCGGAAGTTTCCTCGCGCCGAGGAGGGCCGACAGCGGCACGCACTGTCCCGGGCCGCGCTGCGGGTCGGACGCCTGTGCGATCACCACGCCGAGCGGGACTCCGGAGATCGCAGACGCGGTCTTCCCAGCGCTCTGACCAGGATGAACCAGTCCCCGAGATACGCAGTGTGACGGCGGTGAGCAGATCCACCGGCCGCCTCCGGGGGGGAACTGAGCGGTCGTTGGCAGCCCGGGCTCCAAGGTGTCCACCACTCGGGGGCAGGTCCCGGCCGGCCCGGCAGTGCCATCCGGTCCGGTCGTCGGACGCGGCGAACGGCGTCGCCGGGCCGTGGGAACTCTCATCCCCGAGGTGCCCCCGGGTCAGCGGTCACCTCTTCTCGATTCCGCCCTCCGCGGACCGCCTGTCGCGATCCGCACACGAGCACAACCTGCCGACGAGGGACAATGGAGGGGTGGGGCCACGCACACGCCGCCCCCCGCCGCAGGCCGAACCAGGAGTCACCGTCTTGTCCGAGCGCACCTCGTACGCCGCCCACCCCGACCTGCAAGCCGACTGCGGCGCCTGCTTCGGTCTGTGCTGCGTGGCGCTGCCCTTCTCACGTTCGTCGGACTTCCCGGTGAACAAGTCCGCCGGCACACCCTGCGGAAACCTCCAGGAGGACTTCCGCTGCGGCATCCACGAGCGGCTGCGCGACAAGGGCTACAGCGGCTGCACGGTGTTCGACTGCTTCGGCGCGGGCCAGAAGGTTTCCCAGGTCACCTTCGAGGGCGTCAGCTGGCGCGAGGATCCGGACTCGGCCCGCGCGATGTACGAGGTCTTCCCCGTTGTGCGCCAGCTCCAGGAGCTCCTGAAGTACACCGCGCAGGCCCTGGACCTGCCCTCGGCCCGGCCCGCCCACCGGGACCTGCGCCGCGCGTACGACCAGATCGACGCGCTCACCCGGGACACGGCCCAGACCTTGCTCGCTGTCGACGTGGACGCGCTGCGCGGCGAAGTGAACCCGCTGCTCCTGCGCGCCAGTGAACTGGCCCGCGCGGCGGTCCCGGGGCGCAAGAAGAACCACCGGGGCGCCAACCTCATCGGCTCGCGGCTTCGCGGCGCGAAGCTGCGCGGCGCCAGCATGCGCGGTGCTGTCCTCATCGCGGCCGACCTGTCCGACGCCGACCTGCGCGACGCCGACCTGATTGGCGCGGACATGCGGGACACCAACCTGTGCGGGGCAGACCTGCGCGGCGCGCTGTTCCTCACCCAGCCTCAGCTGAACGCCGCGCGGGGCGACGCCCGCACGAAGGTCCCCCACCCCTTGGAGCGCCCGTCGCACTGGGCGGCCTGAAGCGTGTTGCGGAAGGCTGCGTCCGGGCAGGCCCGGGCAGACTGCCGGAGCCGGTCCGGTCACGCGGCGAGGGCAAGGCCACGCAGGCGGGCGACGGCCCGGACGGCGTCGTGGGGGCCGGTGCCGCGCTGTCGTGCGTCGCGGAGCATCTTGAGTGCTTCGTGCGGAAGGCGTGCTCCACACGGGTTCTGATCCTGCGGTGTCCGGCCTTGTCCCCCGCCCGGCAGCAGGGGCCTCCGGGGCCTGGCGCCCTCGTAATGCGCAGTCAGGCCGGAGTCCCGCCAGGCCTCCGCGTCCGCGGTGGTGCCGGGCCCCGGACGCGCCGCAACGGCCACCGGCTTCCCGCAAGCCGCCTGACGTGTCCCTCCCCGCCCGGCTACGCCGGGTACTCTCCTGCTTCCCTCCTCGTCTCGTGCCGCTGGTGCCTCCGGCCGCACTACTGTGACCTGCGAACTCTTATCCAGCCAGGGCCGATGGCAGCCGCGGCGGTTCCACCGGGACCGGCCGCCGGGGGTCCCTGCGACCGGTGCCACTACAAGGAGCACGGGATGACCGAGGGTGTGCTCCCCCAGGAACAGATACCGCTGTTCAACCCCTTCGCCAAGGGGTTCACCGAATTCGTATCCGCAGTACGCGACGCTCCGCGAGACCGCCCGATCTATCCGCACCCCCTGGGTTCTGGGTGGTCACCCGGTACGAGGACGTGTTCGGCCTGCTGCGCTCGGGCGCGTCGGTCGAAGTGCGCAACGTCGACTCCAGCGGGCCGGAGAGCCGGCGTCAGAAGGAGACGCCGCGTTGTTGCCGAACTGGTTGATCGCGGACGCGCCCCGGTAGTCGGGGCCTAGCCGTGCCTGAGGAAGTGACGAAGGAGCCGCTGGCGCTCAGGTCGACGAAGTAGTGGCGCGCCGGGTCGCGGAACGCGGTTGCCATCAGCTCGTCGAAGCGCACGCGCCCTCGGACGACGTCCCACGCGTAGTCGTCCCATCCGGGCAGCGCCGCGCCGTCCAGCTCTCCCGCGTACGCGCACGAATACACCGGCAGGCTGGGCAACTTCACCGCTACCGCGTGTCCCAGGCTCCGGCACTCGTGGCGGATGCCGTCGACGAGCCCGGAGTGGAAACCGTGGCGCACCGGAAGGCGGACGGCGATCACCCCTTCCCGGTCGAGCACGGCGCGGGCCTCGGTGACACGCTCCGCCTCCCCGCCGATGACGAAGTTGCCGGTGGTCTCGGTGGGGAAGTCGACGCCCGCCAGGGCGAGACCGGTGAACAGGTCGCGCCGCCGCCGGTACAGGGACGGCGGGGCGAGGACGCCCACCATGCCGCCGGGGCAGCAGCGCGACTCGAGGAGATGGGCCTGCTTCATCACTAGGTCGAGGCCGTCCTCGAAGGACATCGCCCCGGCGACGGTGGCCGCGACGTACTCGCCGAGGCTGTGGCCGAGGACCGCGTCGGGCCGAAAGCCCTCCGCTCGCGGCGGGCTGCGTGACGATCTTGAGCAGCAGTCTCTCGTAGATGGCCGCGAGCTCCCGGGCCGTGCTCCGGGCATACGGGTCGGTGCTGTACTCCAGGTAGCCGCGCAGCCCTTCGGAGGTCTCCCGGACGACGAGGTTGAGATCGAACTTCGCCGTGCCGCTGTCGGTGGGCAGGGGGAGGAAGCCGAGGCCTGCGGGATCCGCCGGGGCGGCCTCGGCGGCGGGCACCAGGTTGAACATGACCTGGAAGAGCGGCGAGTGCGCCGGGCCCCGCTCGGGCACCAGGGCCGTGACGAGGCCGGCGAACGGGACGTCCTTGTACTGGTGGGCGGCCGCGGTGACCTGCCGGGCCTGCGCGAGGAGTTCGCCGAAGGCCCGCTCGGGCCGCACGTCCAGGCGCATGACCAGCACGTTGACGAAGTAGCCGACGAGGCGCTCCGGCTCGGGGCGGGGCCGGTTGGTCACCGGTGAGCCGATGGCGAGCTCCCGGTCGTCGGTACGGGCGCCGAGCAGCGTCGCGTACGCCGACAGGAGCGTCAGGTAGAGCGTGCCGCCGTGCTCGTTGCCGACCCGCTTGAGCTGGTCGAGCACGGCGGCGGGGACGTCCACCTCGACCGATGAGCCCTGGTACGACTTGGTCCCGGGCCGCCGGTAGTCGGTGCGCAGCGCGGTGCGGGCCGGCAGGCCCGCGAGCTGGGAGCGAGGTGAAGACGGCGTAGGCCCGATGCTCGGGAGTGAGACCGAGCCCGGCACGCGTCAGGTCGTCCTCGGGACGGCCGGCAAGCAACTGCGTGCCGTCCCCGGCACGTTCACCGGTATCGAGGTGGACGCCCTGCAGACGCTCACCCCCACCCGCGCCGGCGAACAACCCCGCCGGCAGACAGGACTGGCTGAGCACGATACGACACCGGAATACGCAACCAGGGCACGGATACGCTCCCGCGGGTAGTCCGGGTCGATGGGCACATAAGCGCCACCCGTCTTGAGAATACCGAGCAGACCGGTCACGAGCTCCACAGAGCGCCGGGCACACACCGACCAGGACATCCGGACCGACACCGTGCTCACGCAGCCAATGCGCAACACGGCTCGCACCAGCATTAACCTCGGCATACGTGACACGCTCCTCACCACACTCAACAGCAACAACACCAGGACGCAACCGAACGTGCTCCTCGACGTCCCACCGCCGACCTCACGCGAGCTCGTTAATATGACTTTCCCTCATCGTCTGGTCTTGTTTCTCCATGGCCGGATAAATTGATAAAGGCGAAAGGCTCATGCCGTTCGGGCCTCATTCGCGGTCGGCCCCATCCCCTCGCGTTCCCGCTCTTTCGCACTGCACCTGCTCACCCGACCGCTCGCCCCGTCCAGGAGCGTCAGAGAATCAGGAGGGTGACAGATGAGCGCCGATGCACAGTCCGCGGGAGCGAACTCCGTGAACATCTTGGAGCAACTCGACGAACAGCTTCGAGCAGCTCCGGGAATCGGTCAGTTCACCAACGCCGCTGATCGTTTCGTCAGAGGCGAGATCAGCAAGGAGGAAGCGACCGAGCAGATGATGTCGTTCCTGCGGGGAGACATCTCGGACCGGAGCGTGGAGCGGGAACGGCTGCTGGAACTGGCCGCCGATGTCCAGCCTCTGTGCGGCACCGTGTCGATCACGATCCTCACCCTGACGTCCTGCTCCGTCGTGCTCAGCTGCTTCGGATGCTGAACCGACGCCAGTTCCGCCGGGCTGGTGCCGGCCGCCGGCTCCGACGGAAGAGGGGTGACGGACCGTGCCCGGCGCCGTGACACGGCCGGCGGCGCCGAAGACGACGACTCCCCCGTCTCCGGCCGGGAGGGAGCGGCTGGGCGTCCTCGTCCCTTCCGGGACGGACCTGGTGGACGAACTGTCCGCGCTCCGGCTGCTGGTGGAGCTGGGAGAGCTGGACACCCGACTGGTGCTGAGCCCTCACCTCACGATCGAGGACCGTTCTCGGCGCAGCCGATGTCTGATCGTGCGCGCCGACGGCCGGGGATGGGTGCTCAAGCAGGGCACGACCGCCGACACCGCGGGCGCGGTCCGGCACGAGATCCAGGTCTACCGTGCTCTCGCCCGAGGGACGACGCGCCTGCCCGTACCGCGGCTCGTACACGCGAACCCGAGGCGCTCGCTGCTCGTCGTCGCCCACCTCGACGGGCTGCCGCTTTGGGAGGCCGAGCACCGGCTCGGCGGCTCCGACGACACGCACCCGCGTCTCGCCGGCGCCCTGGGAAGCGTACTGGCCAGGACGCACCGCTGGCACGATCCCGCTCTGCTGCCTCCTCAGCCGGCGCCCCCGGTACTCACCGTTTTCCGGCCCGGACTGGACAGCGTGGGCTACCGCAGCAGCGCCTCGCTCGCCCTCACCGGCCTGCTGCAAGAACACCCGGCCCTGTGCGACGCGCTCGCGGCGCTGAGCCGCGACTGGCGACCCAGCGCACTGACGCACAACGATCTGCGCAGTGACAACCTCGTCGTCGACCCGGACGACGGCACGGTCCATCTGATCGACTGGGAGCTGGGCGGTCGGGGAGACCCGTACTGGGACCTCGCGGGCCCCTTGGCGGAACGCCTCTGCTGGTGGCTGACCGACGGCGAGTTGTGGGTACCGGGCGCGGAAGCGGTCACCACGCTGACGCCGGTGCGCCGGTTCACCGCGGCCTACCTCGGGACCTATCGGAGCCATCGGAGGGAGGACATCGACCCGCTGGTGCTTGTGCGGTGGTGCGCCGCGCGGCTGGTCCAGGCGGCGTTCGAGACCGTGCAGCAGTCCGCCTTCGTCACCGCGGCGGCGCGCCAGCTCCTGCAGTTGGCGGCCAACACCTTCGCCCGGCCGGCCGCCGCCGCCCACTGCCTCCTCGGACTGGCCCCGGAGGGACGATGAAGCACTCTGGTCACGTCCGGCAGGTGAGGGCCGCGGCAGGCGCGGTACGTATCGGTGACGACGACCGTGTCACCTGGTGCGGCGCGCCCACGCAGTCGCTGCGCGTGACGCATCCCGCGGTGACCGACGACGCCCTCACGCTGCACCTGTCCCAGCTGCTGTACCAGGCGTTCTATGTGTTCGGCGAGCCGTTGGCGGACCTCGGGGAGGTGGACCGCCCGGCACCCCGCAGCGCCTCCGCCCGCTTCTGTGAACGGCTCGTCCGGGCCAACGCCGGCAAGGGCACCTGGCGTTGGAAGGCACCTCTGCTGCGGCGGGAGGCGGACGGGGACGGCGTCGTGCGATGCGCCGGGGTGGACTTCCTGGTGCCCGGCACGATCGCGGAAACGGCCGGGGACGACGGCCGCCTGGAACTGGACATGCCCGGGGTCCTGCTGACCTCCCCGGGCTACCTGCTGTTCCTGGGCGACTCCGGACCGCGCCCGCGGCACGCCGAACGCGTCCTGCGCTTCTACTGGAACGTCACCGCCGAAGGCGCGCCCGAGCTGGTGGCGGCCCTCACCGAAACCCTCAACACGGCGGCGATCCCGTTCGAGTTCAAGGTCCGGCACACCGACCAGCCCTGGCCCCGGCGGGCCGACCCGGCCGTGCTGTACCTGAGTGCCTCGCACGCCGAAGCCGCGTGGCCGCTGCTGGAGGACGTCCGTGAGCGGGTCGGGCCGTGGCTGCGCCCAGCCGCACCCGCGCTGACACTGCGGCTGGGCCGGGGGCTGGCCGCGGCCGAGGACCCCGGTCACGACACCAGCTTCGGCATGCACCGTTCGCGCCTCGTCGCCCGCGGCCTGGTCGCCGCCCACCGCGCGGGACACGACGAGCTGCCCCGCCGTGTCGGCGCCGTGTCCGACGCGTTCGAGGAGGCCGGCCTGTCCCTGCACGCCCCCTACCTCAACCCGGACAGCCCGGGGCTGGACTTCCTCCGCCGCTCCCGCGCCACGGGGCCGCGGCCTCCTCGTACCCCGACCCGTCTCCCGTCCACCCCCGGGGAGACAAGGCCCGACAGCGCTCTCCCTCACCCCCGGCCCTCTCTCGGCGGGGGCCACGGGGAACGGCACGGCGGCACTCCCGACTGGCTCGCGGAGGCGGACGCCCTGGGCGAGCGGATCACCCGACAGGCCCTGTGGCACCACGGCCACTGCACCTGGCTGGGGGCACCGGCCACCGGCTCCGCCCGCCTGTGGAAGCCGGCCGGCCCGGAGCTGTACGACGGGCTGTCCGGGATCGGGCTGCTGCTGGCCGCGCTGTCGCGGCGGACCGGCTCCGCGGCGCACCGCCGCCACGCCTACGGCGCCCTGCGCGCGGCACTGGGCCAGGCGGGTGCCGCACCCGAGACGCCCGGACTGTACGCGGGTACCGCCGGTGTCGGATGGGGCGTCGCCCTGGCCGCCCGGGAGCTGGCCGACGACACCCTGTTCACGGCCGGCGCGGACCTCACACGGCGTTCGGCCACCTGCTTCCTCGGCGGCGCGCGGGAGGTCCGTTGCGAGTTGCTCTACGGCACGGCGGGCACGGTCCTCGCGCTCCTCGGCACCCACCGGCTCGGCGCGCCGGGAGCGGCGGAGGTGGCCGTGGAGCTGGGGCACCACATGGTGCGGGCGGCATCCCGGGACGGTGCGGGACTCCGGTGGGACGACCCGGACGGCGGGTGCCCCGCCCCGGTCGGACTGGCGCACGGCGCTTCCGGCGTCGCCCTGGCTCTGGCCGAACTGACCGAGGTCACCGGCGACCCCGCGTGGTGCGAGGCCGCCGAGGCCGCCTGCGCCTACGAGCGCCGCTGGTTCGACCCCAGGAAGCGGAACTGGGCGGATCTGCGCGACGCCGGAGACGGGCTCGCGAGCGCACGCCGGGACCGCTACCAGTGGTGTTACAAAGCACCCGGTATCGCCCTGGCCCGGTCCCGGGTCGCCCGGGTGAGCACGGACCCCGCCCTCGTGGAGGAGACGGCCGTCGCGGTGCAGGCCACCCACCGGGCCGCCGCCGCGTTCCCGCGCCATGGTCACGACGTGTCCCTGTGCCACGGCGCCGCGGGGCTCGCCGACCTGCTCACCCTGCTGCCCCCGACACATGCCCCGGCGCGACGCGCCGTCAGGGACCGCCTGCTGACCGCCGCGCTCTGCGCCTACCGCGACCCCGGCCCCTGGCCGTCCGGGTGCGGGCTGCTGACCGGAGCGGGCGGCGTCGCCCACGCCAGTCTGCGCGCTGCCCATCCCGACGTCGTCTCCGTCCTGCTGCCCATTCCCCTGTGAAGGGGCCGGTCGATACGGGTCCAGGGCAGGGCCCTGCACGGACATCGCCGGTATGCGGTGTTCCGACACCACCGGAGGCGGTGGGCCTTTCCTTACCGCCCCGAAATCGGCGCGCATTCACCTCGGCGCATCGCAGGATATCCCCTCACCCCCTTTTCGAACGCATTTTCAGTTTCCTTCTCCGGCTCCATGGAGGTCGCCGCGCCGGTCCGTTTCCTCCGTGCGCCCCGGGCCGATCTCCGCGGGCGGACAGGTAAAGAAAGAAAGTGCCGGGAGCGCGAAATGGACACCACCATGCTTCCGCGCGCTGCCCGACAATTCGTTAACGCGCCTGCGGCGACGGGGAGACAGCGTTCAGGAACGCTGAGCGTCGGGCGTCTTCCGTGGGCGTCCGCTGAAACAGAAAGGAGGTGAAAGCCGTGAAGAAGACCTATGAGCCCCCGACTCTGATCGAGCGCGGCGCATTCGCGACCGCGACGGCCGGATTCGGCCGGTTCTTCGCCGACCAGCTGGTCGGCCGATTCATCCCGTAAGGCGCAACATGATCGAGAAAGGCACCCGGCATCGTCATGGAACACTTTGTGGTGGCACCTGATCACGAAGCTGCCTCTGCGGTCGGGTGCCTTTCCTGGAAAGCGACCCACACCATCGACCACCCCTCCGGCAGACCATGGGTCCTGGCCCGCCTCGTGTCCTCGTCCCTGGTCCGAATCCGGGCCGACGGGAACACCGTCGTCCTGATCGGTCCCGGCGATCCCACCACGCCGGCCCTCACGCGCGCGATCGCGGCCTGCCGCACGGCCGCGGACCTCGACCAGGTGGTGACGGCGCTGCCCGGTCTCTTCCACGTGGTAGCCGCCATCGGCGGTGACGGGGTACGCGTCCAGGGAACCGCCTCGGGGACCAAGCAGGTCTTCTACACGCGCTGCCGCGGCGCCTGGTGGGCGGCCGACCGCGCCAGGACCCTGGCCGGGATGGCGAACGCCTCACTCGACACCACCGCCCTCGCCCTGCGTCTGCTGGAACCCGTGCCCCACCCCCTGGCCGAACGACCCCTGTGGACGGGTGTCCACCCCGTTCTCCCCGGTACCTGGCTCCACCTCGGCCGCGCGGAACCCCGGGTACACCCTTGGTGGCGGCCACCTCAGCCGCAGACTCCGCTCGCGGCCGGCGCCCGGGAGGTGCGAGAGGCTCTGCGGTCCTCGGTGCGGCACCACGTCCGTGACCGCACACGGGTGAGCAGCGAGCTGTCGGGGGGTTTCGACTCCACCGCGCTGATGTTCCTGGCGGCGCGCGAAGGGCCGGTGGTCGCGGTGACCGCAGCGAGCCGCGACCCCTTGGACGACGACACGGAATGGGCCCTGCTGGCCGCGCGGCACTGCGGGCGGGTCGATCACCGCGTCGTCCCGGCACACGACGTGCCGCTGGTGTACGCGGACCTCCGTCGGGCGGTCGAGCCGCTGGACGAGCCTTCCATCGCCGTCGCCAGCCGGGCGCGCGTGCTGGCCATGACCGAACCGGGCCGCGCCGAGGGAGCGGACGTCCACCTGACCGGGCACGGAGGTGACCACCTCTTCGTCGGCCTGGCGACCTTGTGCGCGGATCTGCTGCCCCGTCACCCCTGGCTGGCCGCCCGGCGGATCAGGGCCTACCGCGGCATGTTCCGGTGGCCGCGAACCGAGATCGCGCGCCAGCTCCTCCTGCGGGTGCCGTATCGCAGATGGCTGGCCTCCCACGGCGTCTCCGGGACGGGAGCCGACCCCCGCCATCCGATCCTGACCTGGGGGCTGGGAGCGACGATCCCGCCCTGGACCACGGCACACGGCGCCGGCCTCATCCGTGACGCGATCCGCCAGGAGGCCCGTACGGCCCGCGCACTGGCGCCCGGGCCGGGCCGCCACCTGGAACTCGACGGGCTGCGCGACGGGGCCCGCCTGGTGCGGGCACTGACCGACATCACGGCCTGCGCCGGCCTCCCCCTCTCCGCGCCGTTCTTCGACGACCGGGTGATCGAGGCGGCCCTGCGCGTACGGATACAGGACAAGGTCCAGCCCCACCGCTACAAACCGCTGCTCGCCGAAGCGATGCGTGACGTCGTTCCCGAGGCATTGCTGCGCCGGTCCACGAAGGGCGTGGGGAACTTGGCCCAGGCGCTGGGCCTGCGCACTCATTCGCACACGCTGGTGGGGATGTGGAGCGACTCCCGCCTGGCCGACCTGGGACTGGTCGACGCGGCGCGTCTGAAGTCCTTGTGCCGGGTTCCCGATTCACCCGAGTTCGATGACGGAGGGCTCCTGACCACGGTCGCCTGCGAAACATGGCTGCGCACCCTGTGAGGGCCCGACACGAAAGGGAGCACGTACTGATGAATCCGCAGCTGTGTGACCACGTCTCGCTGGTGCACACCGAGTACGGTTCCGTCTTGCTCGACGAGAAGTCCGGAATGTACTTCCAGCTCAACGAGACCGCCACGATCGTCGCCGAGGGCCTGGCCGACCGGTCTTCCCTCGAGTCCATCGCACAACGCATCGCACAGGAGTACGACGTGGACGAGGGGCAGGCGAGGGAGGACGTCGCCGTCCTCGTCCGGACACTGCGGGACAGGAATCTGGTGCAGTCGTGAGCGTAAGAATGACCATGCCGGACGGCGCCGCCGGCGGCCCGTGGCAACGGGTGAGGACCAGGGCCGTCGTGCTGGTCGCGCTGGTGCTGGCACGACTCTCGCCCCGCCGGCTGCGCAGCGTGCTGCGCAGGGCGGCGGCCGGGGCCCGGCCCGCGGGATACACGGAGGCGGAATCCCACTACCACGCCGTCGCGGCGGCCAGCCCGCACTGCGCCGGCTGGCAGGGCTGCCTGCCACGGTCCATCGCCGTCTGCCTCCTGTGCCGCACCGAGGGCACCTGGCCCGCCTGGTGCACCGGCGTACGCGTCACCCTTCCCTTCACCGCCCACGCCTGGCTCGAAGCCGACGGACGGATCGTCGCCGAGCCCGGTACCCCCGGCGCGTACCGGGCCCTGATGCGGGTGGAGGCCGGACTTGGCGGCTGACACCCCTCGGCCCGCGGTCGGGCTGCCCGACCTGCTGCGCCTGCTGCGGCCGCACCGCCCCGTGGTCGTCCCCGCGTTGCTCCTGGTCCTGGTGGCGGCCGGGCTGGGCCTGGCCCAGCCGGTCCTCGCCGGCCACATCATCGACCGCGTCCGCACGTCGTCCCCGGTCGCGCCCTACGCGATCGCGCTGGCCGCCCTCTTCGTCGCCCAGACGGCCGTCGACACCGTCGGCCGGTACCTGCTGGAACGCACCAGTGAAAGCGTCGTGCTGCGGCTGCGTACGGCTCTCGTCCACCGGCTGCTGCGCGTGCGGGTCGCGGTCCTGGCCGGCCACCGCACCGGCGACCTCATGTCCCGCGCCGGCAACGACACCGGCGCCCTGCGGGACAGCCTGACCCGCAGCGTGGTCGACGTCAGCGTCGGTGCGCTGACCGTCGTCGGCGCCACGGTGCTGATGCTGATGGTCGACCCCTTGGTCTTCGTGGTGGTGCTCGGCGTGTTCGCCGCCGCCGGGACGGGAGTCGCCCTCGTCCTCAACCGCATCCGCGTGGCCGGAGAGCAGGCCCAGACAGCCGTGGGTGCCTTCAGCGCGGACCTGGAACGGGGGCTGACGGCCGTCCGCGCGATCCGCGTACACGGGGCGGAAGAGCACGAGACGCGGCTGATCTCCGATTCGGCGCGGGCCGCGTACGAGGCCGGGGTGCGGGGCGCGCGGCTCGCCGCGGCCGCACAGCCGGCGATCCAGCTGGCGGCCTCGGGATCGTTCCTGCTCGTGCTGGTCCTGGGCGGTATGCGGGTCGCGTCGGGCGAGCTCGGCATCGGCGACCTCGTCACGGTCCTGCTGTACGCCACATACCTGGTGATGCCGCTGGGCAACCTGCTGGAGGGTCTGACGATGATGAAGCGTGCGACTGGAGCGCTGCAACGGGTGCGCGAGGGCCTGGAGCTCGCCGTGGAACCCGACGAGGAACCCGCACGGCCGCAGCCACTGCCGGGCCCTCGCCCCGGGCAGCCCGTCGTGTCCTTCGCGGACGTCCGCTTCTCCTACCGGCCCGGCCGGCCCGCGCTGCGCGGCGTCTCCTTCGACGTCCCCGCCGGTTCCCGCGTCGCCGTCGTCGGCCCTTCCGGTGCGGGGAAGTCCACCGTCCTGTCTCTCATCTGCCGCTTCCACGAGCCGTCCGGCGGGACCGTCTCCTACCTGGGCCGCCCCTCCTCGGTGCTGACGCGGGCCCAGTGCCGCCGCCTGCTGGGGCTCGTGGAGCAGGACGCGCCCGTCCTGCACGGCACGCTGCGCGACAACCTGGGGCTCGGCAGGACGATCGACGAGGAGGAGATCACCCGCGTGCTGCGCCAGGTGAACCTGGACACCCTCGTCGCGTCCCTGCCCCACGGCATCGACACGCCGGTGGGGGAACACGGCGCAACGCTCTCCGGAGGCGAACGGCAGCGCCTGGCCATCGCCCGAGCCCTGCTGACCAGGCCCGCGCTGCTGCTCCTGGACGAACCCACCTCCAGTCTCGACACCGAGAACGAGTCGGCCGTCGTGGACGCCCTGCGCGCACTTCCCCGCACCACCGGCGTGCTCGTCATCGCGCACCGGCTCTCCACGGTCCGTGACGCGGACCGCATCCTGGTGATGGACGACGGCCGCATCGTCGCCTCGGGAACCCACGACGAACTCGCGCGGACCAGCCCCCGCTACCGGCGGCTCCTCGGCAACCGATTCCAGGACGGCGGGGATCCTCGACGGTCCGAGGAGGGGATCACGTGAGCTTCGAGACCGAGTTCTCCGAGGCGGTCGACGGGCTGGCTCCGGTCGCGCTGCGCACGGCGGCCACCCTTCGCCTGGCCGATCACATCGCGGCCGGCTTCGACACCGTTCCGCGTCTGGCCGACCGGATCGGTGCGGACCGGGACGTGCTGGAGCGTCTGCTGCGCTTCCTCGTCGCCCGGGGAGTGTTCGGTGAACCCGTCCCGGCCACCTACGCCCTCACGCCGCTCTCGGCCCTGCTGCTCGAGGGGCACCCCGCGCGGCTGCGTGCCTGGCTCGACGAACGGGGCGTCGGCGCCCGCATGGACGAGGCGGTCCGCGCGCTCTCCGAGGGAGTACGCACCGGCCGCTGCCCCTACGACCGGCTCCACGGCGGCTCCTTCTACGCCGATCTGGCCGCGCGGTCCTCGGGCCCGTCGTTCGACGATCTCCGCCAGGCCCACGCCGAGGGCTTCGCCGGCGAGATCGCCGACGCCTTCCCCTGGGACCGGGTCGGCCACGTGGTGGACGTCGGCGGCGGAACCGGCGTCCTGCTGGAAACACTCCTGCGCCGCTTCCCCTGCCTGCACGCGACGCTGGTCGATCTGCCGGAGACGGTAGCGGCCGCGACACGGCGCATCACCGGCGCCGGCCTGAACGGTCGCTTCACCCCCTCGCCCGGCAGCTTCTTCGACACTCCTCCGCCGCGCGCCGACGTCCACACGCTCGTCAACGTCCTGCACAACCTGGGCGACGAACAGGCCGTCACGCTGCTGCGCCACTGCGCGCGGGCCGCCGCACCCGACGGCACGGTGATCGTCGGCGAGCGACTCGCCGACGAGGCGGACACCCGCGCCATCACCTCCATGGATCTGCGCATGTTCCTCCTGCTGGGCGGCAAGGAACGCAGCCTCGCCCAGCTGAGGGCGGCAGCGGAGACGGCCGGGCTGGCCTACGACCGGCGTACGGCCCTCCCCTCAGGCCTCCAGCTCATACGCTTCCGCACCGGCGACAGGGGCCCGGCGTGACGTGCTGCCCTCCGCCCTGCCGAAGGGGCTTCACCGTGTGGCAGACCTGTCCCGTGCCGGGATGTCCGGCCACTCGGCCGGCGGGTTCGCAGCCCTGAAGACGATGCACGACGACCGCCGGCCACAGGCAGGCGCCAACCTGGACGGCATGCTCGCGTACGTCCAGGAGGCCGGCGCCCCCGGCCACTGGTCACCCGTGGCGCGGTACGGTCTGGACCGCCCGTTCCCCCTGATGGGCAAGGACGGCAACCACCTTGCCACCGTGCCCTCCTGGGCCGCTCCGGCCCGCCACAGCAGCGCGCGGCTCCGCTGTGTGACGCTGCCGGGCTCCGCGCACGGCACGTACACGGACGCTGAAGCGGTGCTCCCGCACATCGCCCGCGCCCCGGACCTTCCGCGAGACATGATCACCGCCGGGAGCAGATGGCAGCATCGATGAGAATCACGGACCGGTCCCGGGTATGAGTGTGTTGTGCTGACGGCGTTGGGAGCCACAACGCCGTGGGCCGCACCCTCGCCGGCCAGGCGCCCGAAGTCGCGCGTTGTCCGCTGTGATCTGACCCGAGCTGCTCAGGAGACCCCCGCGATGTCCCTCGACAAGGATGTACGTCTGCTCATGGACCGCGCGGCCATCAGCGACCTGCTGTTCACCTTTGCCCGGTGCCTGGACGAGAAGGACTTCGAAGGCTATGCGGCTCTTTTCGCCGAGGACGGAATCCTTGTGCTGCCCCGCGCCACGCACCGGGGCCGTGCGGGGCTCGCCGCGTTCGTGAGGCAAGATCTGGGCCGTTACCACGGTACACATCACCTCAGCGCGAACCATCAGATCACCGTCCGGGCCGAGGAGGCGGTATCACGCTCCTACCTTCAGGCGGTTCACGTGCCCGACGGGTCTGACCTCACCCACTGGTGGTCGGTCGGCGGCTGGTACGACAACACCTACCGCCGGGAGGGCGGGGACTGGCGCTTCACCTGCGTCCGGGTGAGCCCGGTGTGGCGGGGTGGCACCGCCTCCCCTGCTCCCCCGCCGCACGCGCCCCTCGACCCGGGCGAGGCCAGGCCGACGGAGCCGGGCCGGGAGCCCTGAGGACACGCCGGTCGAGTCGCCCCGTTGGTGCGACAGCGCCGTCGCCCCAGGCCTCGCGGACGCCGGGACAACTGGCAGCGACCTGACCGAGCGGGCGGGCGCCGGCCTCCGGAGCCGCGATCCACGTCACCGTGCTCGTCCCCGTGAGCCGTCGACTCACCCGAGATGGCACCCGAACCGGCGCGACACCCGAACCTCGGACCGGACAACCCTGGTGGGACAGAGCGCCTTTTCCATGCCCGTTTCTGACCGCCTTGCCGAGAGGGTGCGGAGGGCGCCCCGGCAAGTTCACCGGTCTGACCCGGCGACGGCACGGGTGCGGCGACGGTAGTAGGCGATCGCGAGCGCGATGGTGATGGGTCCCCATGCGGCGATCGGGGCAAGGCACGCCGTCGCAAGCGTCTGCCAGGCGTCATTGGTGTATTCGACGGTGTCGACGACGCCGTACAGGGTGAGCCTGCGACCGTCACCGATCGGGACGTCGGTGAACAGCAGGGTGAGGATCAGACCGCCGAGGACGGCGGGGGCGAAGGCCGCCATCGGCCGGATGGGTCTGCCGCCGATGACCGGGATCCAGGCGGGCGCCACCTCTCCCCAGCCCCTGACCAGCCCGATGGCCAAGATCGCGATCACTTCCGACAACGCGCTGAGCCCGAGGACGTACGGGATGCTCACCCAATAGGGCGGCATACCGAGCTCCTGGATCTGCCCCATCTCGAAGTGCAGGGCGAAGGGAAGCCGCCACAGGCACGACGGCAGCAGGAGCAGGGGAAGCGCGTAGGCCAGGCGCACGGCCCAGCGGGGAACCGGCCGCTCGGTGTCACTGACAGGCGGGGGCGTGTGGAGGATCTTCAGCTTCATGGCTTCATCCTCGTGAAGCAGGCACAACGAGGGATCATCCCCGTGGGCCGAACCGCTCCCCAGCGCGAAGGAGGCCGTACTGAGCAGCGTCACCCACAGGGAGGACACTCGCCGTGCCTGCCTCGAAGAGGGTCCAGATCCGTGGGCGGCCGAGGGGGTGACCCGGCCGGGCCGTCTCGGAGAATCTCGTGCCGGTACGCCGTCCAGTCCGAACCGCGGCCCGTTCCGCCGCTCAGGCGGAATCCCTCCGTGCCCCCTGGCCCGTATGCCGGTGGCGTGGCCCGTTTCACTCGGATGCGCGGCTGCGTCTGCCTTCTTCGGTCGGTCATGGGCGCGCACTCCCAGTGGTTCGGCTGTAGATGTGTTTCGTATCCCTTCCGTGTTCTCGGTGATGTCGACACACGACAGGCAGCCATGGCAGTGAAGCGCACGGCGGTGATCGCGGCCCTCGCGAGCACGGCCTTCCTGATGGTGTACGCCAATGCCCCGGACCTCCCGCGGGCGCCGGTGTCCGCGAGTGCCGCCGCCACGGTGCGCACCGACAGCGGCCTCGTCCGGGGCCTGCGGACGGCCACCCACACCCTCTTCCGGGGCATCCCCTACGCGGGACCGCCCGAGGGCGCCTACCGCTGGGCCGCACCACGTCCGGTACAGCCCTGGAAGGGCGTACGCGACGCGACGGAGCCCGGCCCGCTGTGCGCACAGGTCGCCTCGCCCTACGCGGGCGCTCCGAGTCCGGAGGAGGACTGCCTGGTCCTGAACGTCACCGTGCCGGCCCCGGCTTCCGCGGAACGGCCCGCCCCCGTCCTGGTGTGGATCCACGGTGACGGCAGTGTGGGCGGGGGGAGCCTCTTCGACGCGCGGCGCCTGGCCGACCGCGGCCTGGTCGTGGTCACGGTCAACTACCGTCTCGGCGTGTTCGGCGGCTTCGGCTATCCAGGGCTCGAGGGGTCGGGGACGTTCGCCCTCCAGGACCAGCAGGCAGCACTGGACTGGGTGCGGCGCAACGTCGGCGCGTTCGGCGGCGACCCCGGCAACGTCACGGTGGCCGGGTCCTCGTTCGGCGCGGCCGCCATCAGCGGGCACCTCACCTCACCGGGGGCCCGGGGACTGTTCCACCGAGCCGTTCTGGCCAGCGGTGAGGGCATGATGGACATGCCCGCCGGCGCGATGGGCGAGGGGATACCGGCGTACCCGTACTACACCTGGCGCACGGAGCAGGAAGTGCGCGACGCCGGAGTCGAGATGACCGCCTCACTGGGCTGCGCCGGGCACGACCCCGAGCGTGCGCTGCGGTGCCTGCGCGCACTGCCGGTGGAGGAACTGCTGGCGGTCCCGGACATCATGAACGCCTTCCAGACGTTCGCCTACGGCAGCGAGGTGCTTCCGGAACTGCCGGAGAAGGTTCTGGCGGAAGGCCGCTTCCCGCGCATCCCGTTGATGTCGGGCGGCACCAGGGACGAACACCGGCTGTTCGTCGGGATGGCACACGACGCGGTCGGTTCCCCCTTCACCGCCGACCAGTACGAGCGAGCGCTCGTCACGGCTTTCGGTCGCCAGGCGGACACGGTGAAGGCGCAGTACCCGGTCGGGGACTTCCCCTCGCCCGCCCTGGCCTGGGCCACCGTGGTGACCGACCGGATGTGGGCCCGGGGCACCTACGCCCAGGCAGTCGCGTTCGGACGTCACACGCCCACCTACGCCTATGAGTTCGCCGACCGGGACGCCCCCATGTACCTCCCCTTCCCCGGCGATTTCGACTTCGGGGCCTATCACGCGGGTGACACCCCGTACGTCTTCGAGGACCCGGGCGCCCAGAAGCACTTCACCCGGGCCCAGGTGCGGCTGTCCGACATCATCACCGACCACTGGGCGCACTTCGCCCGCACCGGCACACCGAACCGGCCGGGTCTTCCGCGGTGGCCCCGGTTCGATCCGGCCCGAGCCGTACCGCACACCCAGTACCTGGCGCCGGACAGTGTCGGGCCGGTCGACTACGCCCTGGAACACCGGCTCGGCTTCTGGCGCCGACTCGCGGAACCGGACGCCTTCCCGCAATCAGTACCCACCGAGGGCAAAGAGCCGATCTCATGAGCGCCCCACTCCCCCGGCAGCGGATCAACGGCATTCACGGCCGGGGGTACTGAAGGAAGCCGTCGTAGGCTGCGTCATCGACTTCACATTCCTCCGCGCAGCTCGAAGCCGGCGATGCGGGGTCGCTGCCGTTGCTCCCCGAACGGACGAAGGAGAACCTGCCCCGGTGAGCGGGGAGGCCATGGTCGCAGGCCGGCCCGGAGGGCTCTGGACGGTCTGCCGAGAGAGATCGACGGCGATCGTATGGACGCCACGCGGTTCACTGCCCGATACTCCCACCACGCCTTGCCCCCTCGGGAGAACGGAGAGGTGAGCGCTGTCATGGACGTTCGGCCGATGCCTCCGGGAGTCGGAGCCACGCTGTACCGGCCGGGCCGACGCCCCGAACACGCCGTGAGCACGCACTCCGACGCGGTCGTCGCGCACCCAGCGGTCCTTGCCCTGCTGGACCGCACACAGCCGGCGATGCGCTCGGTCTTCCACGGGCGCTGCCCGGACGTGCTGCTGCTCTCCGGCGTCGCGGCCGAGGCGGAGGCGTCCCTGGCCGCCGAGGACCCGGCACCGGCCTTCGGGGCGGTGCTGGAGCAGATGCGTTCGCTGCTGCGGGATTCGCTGCTGACGGCGGTGCTGGTGCGCGAGCCGCACGATTCCTCAGGTGGGTGGCCGATCCCGCCCTGCTCCTCCTGCGCTCCCGCCCTCACCGCGCTCGGCGTCCGGTTCGACGGGCCGGCACCCCGGTGAGTGCGGCACGGGGTGGGCCCGCCGGGGGCTCGCGGCGGAGCGGGGACGGCCGCTTCCCGCCCGATGTCGCGGCCGTACTCTCCGCCGCCGGATGGTACGAGGGCGTCCGTGTCGACGACGGCGAAATCCTCCGGTGGTTCCGGGCGTTGAAGGCCGCGGGTTCCGACATGCCCCCTGCCGCTGCCGCCGCGTTGAGGGAGTTCGGGGGGATGACGGTGCACCAGTACGGGCCGGGCGTGGACATGTCCCGGATGCCGTTCCGGATCGACCCCATGACCGGTCTCCACGCGGCGGCCACGCTGGCCGGCTACGGAGCCGCACTGGGTACCGCGCTGACGCCGCTCGGCGAGTACGACCTGGGGCGCGGCCGACTGGCGATGGACGAGGAGGGTGGCGTCTACCTGTGGCGGGTCGCCGACTCCATGGACGCCGCGCTGAGCGCGCTGGTCCAGGGTCGCCGCCCTGCCCGGGTCCACCTGGCACCGCCGCGAGCGCCCCTGCCCGAGCGTCCGATGGACGCCGCGGAAGCGGCCGAACTGGCCCGCCGCATGGTGGTGGGGGACGGGGCGGACCGGCACGCCGTCGTGGCACTCCACCCGTTCGGCCTGGGCTGGCTGGTCCACCCCCCGCCTTCCCCGGACCGCGTCGCGGCGGGCGGACCGCCGCGGTCCGCCGGCGGGAGTTACTGGATCATCGACCGCCGCAACGGCCGCGTCACGACGTGGCCGAGCCTGCATCCCGACATGATCGTCGAGATGTACGAGGAGCAATTCGGCAGCCACCCGCCCCGGCACTCCGTGCACGGCACAAAGGCATGAGGTGAACCGGCCGACGCCGGCACCGGAAGAGACCTGACGTTCGCGGATACGGCCTCGGTCGGTGGCATCGCCCTGTTGACGCTCCCGCGGTCAGCGAGGGCATCGCTCGACAGGCCGTCAGCCCTGACGGCGGCAGCCTTCGGGCAGTCGCCACGGCTCACGCTCCGCGCGCCGGCGGTTCCCGGGTTCTGCCGGAGGTGACGGGCGGCGACCCGGGCTGCGTTCAGGATGCCGGGCCCGGCAGCACCGGATGCGAGGTCATGTCGTCCGCAGCAGGTTGTTGTACAGGCGTCTCAGGTGTTTGGCCGCGGGACATCTCGCCCCGTCCGCCTCGCATTGGCGGCAGGTCCGCAGGTGGTGGTCGTAGTCCGCGCGCGCCTGCTCCAGGCGGTCGTATGACGGCTTCATTCGGCTTCCTGTTGGTGGTCCGGGCACCACGTTCGCGGGCACACGGGAGGGCTGCCCCGCCTGGTCGCGCGAGGCACACACAACAGTGATCTTGTTACTCGAAGTACAGCAAGCCAAGCCGATCACTGTGCCCGCAAGGACCGACCGACAGTGCTCCCGGCAGAGGCTGAGCGCCCTGCGAACTCTGCCCGATGCGGCTCGCACCCGCCGGTGACGCACAGGCACCTGTGCTGCGAGGGGGCGGAGCGTCCGGCCGTACGGTTCGTCATCGCGGTGACCGTCCATGCGGACGGCCGGGGGCGGACACGGGCGGCGGACCTGCGCGACGGGAGCAGGCGGCAGCTGCCGGACCGTACCGCTGGACTCATGGTGCGCCGGGGGGGGGCGGCGCCGCCACCGTCACCACCCGGCGGAAATCCGTCCGGCGGCGCGAGCCCGAAGCCGTCGTGGTCGTGGTGATCGGGGCCCGATGCCATCGAACCCCCAGGTCGGCCCGGTAAGGCAGGTCTTCCGGCGGCGCTTCGACGTGGAGCACACCATCCGGCTTTTCCGGGCGGACACTGGGCTGGGCACGGCCGAAGGTCCCCACTCCCGAGGCGGCCGGCCGGTGTACCTGTCCGGTGATCGCCGTCTTCGCCCGGCTGCGCCCGGCGGGGGCCGGCCCGGCCACCGCCAACCTGCCATCGCCGTGGGAGCAAGCCGAGCCCGCCGAAAGGGCTCACCCGGCCCGCGCCCCAGGCGGCCTTCGGTACCCGCGCCCGCGGACCGCCTGCCCCGCCAGAGCACCGACCCCTGCCCGCCGGGCCCGGACCGCCGGGCCGCCGGACCTCCGCCCCACCCGGCACCACGACCGGCGCACGATGTGTGTACGGCCGTACCGATGGGGATCCGGACCAGCCGGGCCGAGCGTCCGGACCGTGTCGTGGCCAGCACCGTCAACGGGCTCCTGCGCCGGCGGCGCCGGACTGGTCACGGCTGCGCGTCGAGCCGGACCTGGCAGGGGTACGCCGGTGGCGTGCTGGTGGGCCCCGCAGGTCGTCACCAGCAGGAACAGCCACAGCACCGTCAGTCCGCGTACACGACGACCAGGCACAGGACCGCGAACAGCACGACTGACGCGCCGAGCAGCGTCAGCACCGCCGGGACCGCCGCCGTCAGCCGCTCCCTGCCCTTGCGCCGGCCCACGCGGTAGGCCACACGGGCCAGGACGAGCGGCAGCGCCACGAGAGCGAGGAAGAGCACCGGCGTCAACAACCGGCTGAACGCGGTGGTACCGGGGTCGGTGACCAGGTGCCAGGCGGTCGTACCGAACACCACGGCCGGTCCGGTCAGCAGGACCGACGAGAGGACCGACGCCACGGCGACGGTCAGTCCTTCGGTCACCCGCTCGGCACGCGTACGCCCAGGGCGCTCTTCCGATACCCCGTTGTATCCCATGTCCGTTCCCTCCAGGAGCCTCGGTTTCATGTCGCCGGCCGCGCCGGGCGGACAACAGCCCGGTGAGCGCGGCGGTCGCGGATGTTGTGCGTCCCATGCCCGGCCGTCGTTCACGGCAGCAGACGGTGGCGGGCCGCGGCCGCCACCGCGCCCGCTCTGGTCCGCACACCCAACTTGGCGTACACGCGCCCCAGGTGGGTCTTGACCGTGGCCTCGCTGAGGAACAGGGCCCGGGCGATCTCCCGGTTGCCCAGGCCCTCGGCGAGCCTGCCCAGGATGTCGCGCTCGCGCTCGGTGAGGGCGGGGCCGGGGGCGCGCAGACGGGCGACGACCCGGTCGGTGACCGGTCCCGACAGGACGGTGCGTCCCGCGGCGGCGTCCCGGACGGCCGCGAACAGCCGCTCCGGCCGCTCGGCCTTGAGCAGATAGCCCGTGGCACCCGCCGCCACGGCACGGGATATGTCGGCGTCGGTGTCGAACATCGTGAGGACCAGCACGCGCGGGGCGGGTCCGTCCGGACCGCTCTGGGCGGCCAGCCGGCCGGTGGCCGCCACCCCGTCCATGCCGGCGCCCAGTTGCAGGTCCATGAGCACCACGTGCGGCTTCAGCCGCGCTGCCATCACCAGGGCCTCTTCGCCGCTGCCGGCCTCGCCGACCACGTCGATGCCGCCGGTGCTGGACAGCAGGGCGCGCAGTCCCGCGCGTACGACGGCGTGGTCGTCGCAGAGCAGTACACGGACTGCGGGGGCGGCGGCCGGGGTCACCACGCCTGCCTTCCGGCGCCGTTCTCGGCGAGCGGCACGGACATCGTGACCACCGTCCCCTCACCGGGCGCCGACTCGACCGCGAGCGTCCCGCCCGCCTGTCGGGCCCTCATGACCATGCCCGGAAGGCCGTGACCGCGGGTGGAGGCCCGGCCCCGGCGAGGCGGCCGGCCCGTGTCGAAGCCGCGCCCGTCGTCGGCGATGTCCACGGTGATCCGGTCCTCCAGACAGGTCAGGGTGATGACGGCCCGGGCCGCCCCGGCGTGCTCCCGTACGTTGGCCAGCGCCTGCTGGGTGACCCGCAGCAGGGCTGCCTCGACGGGCCCGGGCAGAGAGCCGGGAGCGTCGGGGGTCCCGTCCAGCCGGAACTCGACGGCCGGTCCCGGTTCCGGTCCGCCGTCCGGCGCGGCGAGGGCTCGCAGTGCCTGCACGAGGGTGTTCTCCGCGAGGTCCAGCGGCGTCAGGTCGCGGACGAACCGGCGGACCTCGGCGAGCGCACGCTCGGCTGCCGCGGCGGCGTCGCGCACATGCCCGTGCGCGGTGTCCGGGCAGGTGTGCCAGCGGCGGTCGGCGGCCTGCAGCAGCATCTGCTGGCTGGACAGGCTCTGCGCGAGGATGTCGTGGATCTCGGCCGACAGGCGCTGGCGCTCCGCGAGGATGCCGGCGTGCCGTTCGGTGGCGGCCAGTTCGCCGCGGGCGCGCACCAGGTCGTCGATGAGCAGGCGCTGCCGGGCGGTCAGTTGTCTGCTGTCGACCAGGACGGCCGTGGCGACCGTACCGAGCGCGACCGGGGCGATCACCAGGTTGGGGTTGAACGGGCCGGTGAGGACGCGTAGTTCGGAGACCACCACGAGGGCGACGAGCACGGCGGCGAGCGGCACCGCGAGCCGCACCGGCAAACGGTGCAGTCCGGTGAACAGCAGCGGCATGGTGCACCACGTGGCGCTCGGTTCCAGGGCGAGCAGAACCATCCAGACGGCGAGTACCGCGCTCAGCCAGAGCAGATGCCGGGTGGCGGGGCGCTCCCCGTACCGCGGCGCGGGCGCCCACCGCAGTCCGAGCAGGTAGAGCGCCCCGAACAGGAGGAACAGGACGAGCGTCACGGCGGTGCGGGCGCCGTCGCCCCGGTCGTGGGTCAGCAGGCGGGCGATCGCGCCGCCGAGCAGCAGCACGAAGGCGACGTGCAGGGCGGCGGTCAGCCACCGCGCCTCGGGGTCCGGCCGTATGGCGTCTCGCTCCACCGTGTCCCCGTCGTCTCGCCGATCCCCGTCCCACCACAGATACAGGCGCACCCTGTGAGGCGCGTCATCCGATCGGCTGATCTTCGCATAGTCCCGCCGGCTCCTCGGACTAGCCGTACGTCCGAAGAGCGGGACCGGCGCAGCGGTGAGACTGCTGGGACACGTACGGCCCCTACGGAGATCGAGCACCGCATGCCCAAGAACCTCACGGCCAACCGCGCCTCCCTCACCCACCGCCTGTCCTACGCAGTGCGCCACCCCGGTCGGGTGCCGCGCCACCTGCGTCGCACCGCTCGCGACGCGTGGCTGCGGTACCGCTCGCCGGACCATGTCTCCTACTACCGGGCGGTCATGCGGTCCGACACACGCCGCGACCCGGACGCAGCGGTGGGCAGTCGCAGCCGGGAGCGCTGGCTCGCGCTGGGACAGATGCAGTTCGACTACCTGCTGCGCCACGGGCTGCGTCCGGAGCACCGGATGCTGGAGATCGGCTGCGGCAACCTGCGGGCGGGCTGGCGCTTCATCGAGTACCTCGACGCCGGCCACTACTACGGCGTCGACATCTCCCCCGACATACTCGTCTCCGCGCAGGACACCCTCAAGGCCCAGGGCCTTCAGGACCGGCTGCCCGCGCTGACGCCGGTCCGCGATCTCACGCTGGGCTTCCTGCCGGAGGGCCGTTTCGACGTGGTGCACGCGCACAGCGTGTTCTCGCACTCCCCGCTGCCGGTGATCGAGGAGTGCTTCGCCCACATCGGCCGCGTTCTGGCGCCGGGCGGCTGGTTCGACTTCACCTTCGACCGGACAGAGGGCGAGGAACATCACGTGCTGCGGGAGGACTTCTACTACCGGACCGAGACGCTGATCGCCCTGGCCGCCGAGCACGGCCTCGCGGCGCGCTTCATGGAGGACTGGGAGGACCTCGGGCACGGCCAGTCCAAGATCCGCGTGACGCACCGGCCCGAGGGCGGTGGCCGTTCCTGAGGGCACCGGGCCGGCGCCCGGGGCCGTCCCCGAGCTCCCGCCCGGCGCCCCGGGCCGGGCAAGTCCCAGCGGTGCTCGATCGAGGCCGAGACGGCCCCGCGGCGTGGCTCGAGCCCGCGGACCGCGCTCCCGCTGCACCGCCGGCCGGGATACCCCTTCCGGTCATGCGTCTGGGTGCGAAGCTGTCCGACCGCACGCCCGACCGCACCGTTCGCCACCGGCCTGCGCCGCCCTCACCCGGAGCAGACCACGGCACGACCCGCCGGGGCCTCCGCCTCGTGTCGTCTCCACCCGGGCGCGGCGGTGGACCTGTCGCTCCCCCGCCGGCTCCCTCGGCACCCTCTTTTGCATGCCGGGAGGGGTGCTGCCCTGTCCCACCTCCCACCCCGCCCTCGGCGGGCGCGCGGGCGGGTCAGGCGTCGGTGATCGGGGCCGTCCCCAGGCGGACGTTGTCGATCGCCCAGTACCAGTTGTTGCCCGCGTTGAAGACCCGGAAGGCCACCTTCGCCGATGTGGCCCCGTCCGGGACGGGGCACGAGAGCCGGACCAGGCGGTTCTCCTGGTCCCGGCCCTGGTTGGTGTTCCCGGAGGTCGCGGCGCTGTAGTGGAGCAGCCGCACCTTGCCGCCGGAATCGAACTCGACGGTGACCTCGGCCTCCTGCGGGCTCTCCTGCCGGTAGTGGGAGTCGAATCCCAGGTGCAGGGTGGGGGTGCCGGGCGGGACGGTCACCGCCGGGCTGGTCAGGGTCGAGTCGAACCGGCCCCGGCCGGACGGGCCGCCGTTGTCGTCCCAGTCGTCGGGGTCGCTGACGGCGACGACGCCGAGGGCGCGGGTAAAGCCGGCGCGGTTCTGCCCGGCGGGGAACCAGAACTGCTTGCTCATGAACGTCCAGCCCTGCAACTCCCGCGTGCCCTGCGGCATGTCCGGCGCGTTGGTGACCGTCCAGCCCTCGGGGGCGGTCCGGGTCCAGCCGAGCAGCCCGGGGCGGCTGAGATCGGCGGCCGGGGCGAGCGCGGGGGCGGCGGACTCGAAGTCCTCCGCGAGGAGGTGACCGGTCATGACGGGGCCGGTTCTGACGGGCAGGGACGCGGACACCTCCGTACCGCTGCCGCCCAGCTTCGCCGTGACGGTCGCCCGGAGCGTGTCGGAGACGCGGGCCGCCGTGACGGGCGCGACGACGTCCCAGGCCAGGGTCACGTTCGAGCGCGCCGGAACCGACGTCGGCGCGGTGCCCCTGGGAGTGGCCTGCCAGCCCTGCGGGAGGGCCGGCGTGGCGGCCAGGCCCGTGAGGGGCGTGCCGGCCGCGTTGACGACGGTGACCGTCACGGTGGCCGCTCGGCCCGGCGACAGGACGGCGCCGTCGGTGCCGGGTGAGCTCGCCGGACCGGTCAGCGTGACGCTCAGGGCGGGAACGACCCGGACCTGTACACGGGCGTCGGCGAGCCTGAGCAGACCGTCGCCCTGGGCGTGTGCGGCGACGACCAGCCGGCCGGCGGTGGCGTTCCGGGCGGGCGTGACCGTGAAGCGCACGTCGGCCGAGTCGCCGGCCGCGAGGGTTGCGGGGGTGGTGCCGGACCGTTCGACCGTCCAGCCGGACGGTGCGGTCAGGGCGGCGAGGAGCCCTTCGAGCCGGTCCTGGCCGTCGTTGCGCACGGTGACGACGACATCGGTCGGGTTGCCCTGCGCGAACGGCGTGTCCAGGGAGGGCTGGGGCTCGGGCAGGCCGATGGCCGCGGTCAGCGCCGGGGCCGTGCCGGTCGCCGGGTCGGTGACGCCGGGCCTGTTGTGGAACCGGCGGCCGGTCATGCGGCGCAGGAAGGCCGGGTCGTCCCGGTCGACGACCACGATGTCGTACCAGCCGTGGTCCGGCAGACCGAGCCGCACCGTGCGGGACGTGCCGGGTCCGAGGGTGACGGCGCGCACCCGGTCGCCGTGCCTGTGGGCGTGGACCGACTCACCGACGAGGAGCCTGCGGGTGCGGGAGGAGGGGTTGGAGCAGACGATACTCACGTGACCGGCGGCCTGGCGCTCGGAGAGGTACGCCTCGGCGCCCACTCCGGTGCCCCGCAGCTCCCACACGGACCAGCCCGGTCCGTGCACCTGCAGGTCGTAGCCGTCGGCGCCGTACTCGACCGTGTGGTCGGCTCGTCCGCGCGCGGGTACCGTCCAGGTACGTGGGGCGGTGCCGTCGCCGGGGTAGCCGGAGAACCAGACGGCGGCGTCGGCGCTGTCGTTGCGGAGGCGGAGGCGGACGCCGGTGCGGGTGACGTCGGAGCGCAGGGACGGCCGGTAGGGGGAGGGACGCGTGCGGCGCGTGCCGGCCTCCTGTTCGGGGAGCGACTGCTCGCCCGGCGGTACGGGGTTCCAGCGGCCGACCGCGTCCGGTACGGGAGCGGGCTGCTCGACCCGGGGCTGCCGGTAGGTGCGGTGGAAGTCGAAGGCGGCGGTCAGGTCACCGAACACGCTGCGGCGCCAGGCGCTGATGTTGGGCTCGTGGACTCCGGTCCACTTCTCCAGGAACCGGATGACCGAGGTGTGGTCGAACGCCTGCGAGCTGACGAAGCCGCCCACCGTCCAGGGCGACACGATCGTCATCGGCACGCGCGGGCCGGGGCCGACCGGGCTTCCGTCGGACCAGTCGTCGTCGTTTCCCGAGGCCGGCCGCGGCGCGACCGGGGCCGGCACGTGGTCGAAGTAGCCGTCGTTCTCGTCGAAGTTGATGAACAGCACCGTCTTCGACCAGGTGTCCGGGTCGCTCGCGAGGGCGTCGAGGAGGTCGTAGACCAGGTTGGCGCTGCCGACGGGGGTGGAGCTGCTGGGGTGTTCGGACAGCGCCGCCGTCGGAACGATCCAACTGACCGCGGGCAGCGTGCCCTTGTCGATGTCGGACCGGATCCGCCGGACGAGGGTGTCCGGCTCGGAGCGGTAGGCGCCCCGCAGGAACAGCCGGCGTTCGGCCTCGGTCAGCGCGTCGACACCCCGCTGGAACTCGGCCAGCGCGGTCCTGCGCTGCTCCGGGGTCCTGGCCCACAGGCTGTCGTAGAACTGCTCGGTGGTGGAGTACTGTCCGCCGACCCGGGCGAGGATCTTCCGGCCGATCTCCTTCCAGGGCCGGAAGTACTCCACCGCGTTGTCGGTGAAGTTGTCCCACTCCTGGTAGATCTGCCAGTCGACGCCCGCGGCCTCCAGGCGCTCGGGGTACGTGGTCCAGCCGTATCCGGCGTGGCGGTGGTCGTAGGCGGCGTTGGTCAGGGCCCGGTTGACACCGTCCGGCTCGTAACCGGTGGTGCCGGTCCACAGGTAGTTGCGGTTGGGGTTGGTCGAGCCGTAGACCGAGCAGAAGTAGGAGTCGCAGATCGTGAAGCGGTCGGCGAGTTCGTACTGGAGCGGGATGTCGCGCCGGTCGTAGAAGGCCATGGTGCTCTGGGTCTTGGCGGCGACCCAGTCGTTCCACCAGCCGTTCCCCCGGGCCTGCACGGCGTCGCGGAAGGCGTGCGGGAGCGAACCCAGATACTGGATGTCGCTTTCCGGGCGGCCCGCGTCGAGCGCCGCCCGGCGGGCCGAGAACGGCAGGACCTCGCCGCCGCCGGGCCGCGGCTGCCGGAAGACGTCGGCCCCCGAGGGCAGCCGCAGGGGCGTACGGTCGCCGAAGCCTCGCACCCCCTTGAGGGCGCCGAAGTAGTTGTCGAAGGAGCGGTTCTCCTGCATCAGGACGATCACGTGCTCGACGGCACGCAGGCCGCCGCGCGGCATCGGCGCGGCCATGGCCCGGTGCAGCGAGGGGGGCAGGAGGGAGAAGCCGGCTCCACCGGCGAGGGTGCCGAGAACCTTGCGGCGGGAAACGTCAGACATGTCGGGGACGTTAAGGCGCTCGTACCTCACGGCATAACCCTGGGCAACGGATTTTCGCCGGCCGTTCACCACACGACATCGGCTGTTCCGTCGCCCGTACGCCGGACAAGCGGCTCAGGCGCCGTCCGCGGTGATGTGTACGCGCTCGACGCCCTCGTCCAGGAAGACGGTCAGGGCCAGGGCTTCGGCGTGGACTGCTTCTCGCTCCGGGCTGGAAAGAGGGCGGAGTGGGGTGATGGCGAGCTGTTCGTCGTGCACGGTCCAGGTGGCGGCGACGCGTCCGTCGACGAGGACGGCGCGTCGGCCGGCGACGGACAGGCCGAGGTGGGCGTCGTCGATGATGCGGCTGCGGTCGTGGTAGCCGAGGATCACGTTGTCGAAGGCCGGCAGGAACCGGACGGGTGCGGGAGTGTCCGGGTGTGGGCGCGGCGCGTCGGGAAGGTCGAGAAGCACCCGGCCGCGTTCGTCGCGGAAGGCGACGAGCTCTTCGCGGATGGCCTCGACCGCGGCGGGAAGTCCGGCGAGGCCGCACCAGGAACGGAGGTCGGCCGTGGCGGCGGGACCGTGGGCGGCGAGGTAGCGCCGTACCATCTGCTGCCCGGTCGGGTCGCGATCGTCGGAGGAGAGCGGGTCGATGTCGCGCCCGAGCCAGGTGGCCAGGGGCAGGTTGCGGACACCGGCCCTGGTGCGCCACAGGCCTCGGGGCGGGAGCTGGACCATCGGGACGAGGGCCGCGACGAGCAGCTCGCCCAGGACACGGCGCGGGGGCGTCGGCCAACGGCCTTCCAGTTGCTCGACGAGTGCGGCCATGGTGCGGGGCTGCTGGTCGGCCATGACCGCTCGGCCTGCCGCGGCGACCTCCTCCACGTCGATGCCCGCGAGTTCGCTCCGGTAGGTGGCCATCACCCGCTGGCGCAGCATGGTGTCGTGGCGGGCTCGCCAGGCCAGCGCGTCGTCGGCGGTGACGAGGTGGACGGTGCGGCGCATCAGGTGCGTACGCACGACCTTACGGCCTGTCAGCGCGTCGTCCAGGTCCTGCGGTCGGAAGGCGTGCAGCCGGGACCACAGGCCGATGAAGGGTTCCTGGGGTTCCTGCGCCTGCATTCCGCACAGGTGCGCCACGGCGTCGTGGACGGAGGTGTCCGCGCGCCCGAGCAGGTACTGGCGGGCGAGGGTGGCGCGGTTGAGGGCGCGTGTGTCGAGGACGGTCATGTTCTCAGGCCGCGGCTCGCTCGGTGGCCGGACGCCGGCGCGGAACGGGGTGGGACGGTGAGGGGGGTGTGCGGGGGACGTCCACGGGGCCGGTCCGCCGCCCCGGCTGTCGTATGCGCACGTGATTCGCTTCCTTCCGCTTGTCTGCCGGGTGCCGTCGTGTCGTCGGCGGCGCCCGTCGTACTGTGTCGAGTCGGCCGGCTCGGCCGTTGCGGTCCCCCGGCCGCCTCGCCCCGGATCGTCCGGTCCGCCTGGTTCTCGTTCTCGTTCCGCACGTTGCCGGTTTCCTGGTAGGTGACGGCGCCGGTGCGTCCGCCGAACACGGACATGCGCGCCCGACGCGCGTCGCCCCGGCAGTTCTTGGTCCCGGGGTGGCTCTGATCCCACCGTCGCAGGAGTAGCGGTCAGCCTGTGTCCTCTACTGCGGGCGGAATGACGGGCACCCGTTCACGGAGGCGGTCGGCACCGTCGCTCCCGGCGGCATCCCACGAAGCCCGCAAGGGCCCGGGACAGCACGTCGGCGGCCCGTCCGCCGCCCGCGACATTGCTCCGACCAGGTGACATACGGAGCGCGGCCCGACGCCCGGGCAGGAATGCTGGCGTCATGGCACCCCTCATATCAAGGCGGCTCGCCGTCGCGCTGCTCGTCTGGCTCGCCGTCGTCCCCGGGACGGTCGCCGCGGTGCCGGCCGGTGGGGGGCCAGGGGCCTCAGACGGGTCTCCCACTCCAACCGGTGACCCGCTGCAGGCGTTGGAGGAGGCCGCCCGTCCGCTGCGCACCACCGAGCCCTCGGGCGCTGTCGAGGACCTGCGGCCCTTCGGGGAGGCGGTCGGTGACGCCGTGGTGGTCGGCATCGGCGAGGCCGCCCACGGCTCCCACGACTTCGTCACCTTCCGGCACCGGGTGCTGCGGTACCTGGTCGAGGAGAAGGGTTTCCGCTCCTTCGTCCTGGAGGCCAACTGGAGCGCGGGGCTCCGTCTGGACGACTACCTGCTCACCGGGCGCGGCGATCCCGTCCGGATCATGTCCGAGGAGTTCCGGAACGCCTTCCTGCTGCTGCACAGCCAGGAGTACCTGGACCTGATCCGCTGGATGCGCGCGTACAACGTCGCCCACCCCGACGACCCGGTCAGGTTCGCCGGCAACGACAACGGCTACGCCGGTCCGGAGCTGTACGACCGGGTCGTCGGCCACGTCCGGCGCGCCCACCCCGACCTGCTGCCCGCCGTCACCGAGCTGTACCGGGGGCTGCGCCCCACCCTGCCCGTCGACGCGTGGATGCGCACCGCCGTGACCGAGCCCCTGGACGAGCGTCGCGCACGGGCCGAACGCACCGGACGCGTCCTCGGACTGCTCCGCGCCCGCGAACCCGCCGGGACGGACGAGGAGCACGCCTGGGCGCTCCAGCACGCCACCGTCATCGACCAGGTGGCGCGCCTGTACGCCTTCGACCTCTCCGACCCTCGGAACGGGCCGGAGGCCATGGCCCACCGCGACACCGCCATGGCGGAGAACACCCTGTGGTGGCACCGCCACACCAGCCACCGACTCGTGCTCGGCGGACACAACAGCCACCTGTACACCAGGAGTTCCACCCCCACCCTCCCCCTCCCCCAGGGATCGGTGCTCCGGCAACGGCTGGGCGACGGCTACCTGGCGGTGGGGCTCTCCTTCGACCGGGGCGCCGTGCACGCCACCGCGCAGGGTCTGCAGAATCCGGCCGACCAGGACGTCGGACGGGTCGAGGTGGAGCCCGCCGCTCCCGGTTCGGCCGAGTACGTCCTGGACCGGGTGGGTCACCGGAACTGGTACGCCGACCTGCGCACCGCGCCGCCCGCAGCCCGCGCCCTGCTGGACGTCACCCGGCCCAAACGGGAGATCGGCACCGACTACCCGCCGACCGGCGACCAGGTCAACCTGCTGAGGTCGATGGACCTGGTGGTGCACCTGGACGAGATCCGGCCGAGCCGGAGACTCGCCCGTGCAGCGGCCGAGCAGCGGCCCCACGCTCCGGGGACGTCCACCGGTCTGCTGCCCGCCCTGGAGGAGGCGGCCCGTCCGCTGCGCACCGTGGAGCCCGTCGGCCCCTTCGACGACCTGCGCGCCCTGGGGGAGGCGGTGGGTGACGCCCGGCTGGTCGGCGTCGGGCAGGCCGTCCACGGCTCCCGCGACTTCCTCGCCCTCCAGCACCGGGTGTTCCGGTACCTGGTCGAGGAGAAGGGTTTCCGCTCCCTCGTCCTCGAAGCCCCCTGGAGCGCGGGGCTCCGCCTGGACGACTACCTGCTCACCGGGCGCGGCGACCCCGCCCGGATCGTGTCCGAGGAGTTCCAGAACGCCTACCTGTTCATGCGGACCGGCGAGGTGCTGGACCTGATCCGCTGGATGCGCGCGTACAACGTCGCCCACCCCGACGACCCGGTCAGGTTCGCCGGCAACGACAGCAGTTACGCGGGCCCCGATCTGTACGACCGGGTCGTCGACCACGTCCGGCGCGCCCACCCCGACCTGCTGCCCGCCGTCACCGAGCTGTACCGGGGACTGCGCCCCACCCTGCCCGCCGGCGAGTACATGGTGGCCGCCATCGAGGAACCCCCGGCCCTGCGGCGGGAGAAGGCCGAACGGACCGGACGCGTCGTGGAGTTGCTGCGCGCCCGGAGCTTCGCCGGGCGCACCGTGGCAGGGGACGCCCACGCCCGGGCGGTGCGGAACGCGGAGATCGTCCATCAGGTCGCACGCCAGAACGCCTTCGACTACGACGACCCGGCCGACGAACGCGAGGCCCTGGCCTACCGCGACACCGTGATGACGGAGAACACCCTCTGGTGGCTCCGGCAGACCGGCGCCCGGGCGGTGCTGGCCGCCCACAACGGCCACGTGTACCTGGAGGGCTACGACCCGGACTACCCGGTCATCCAGGGCGGCCTGCTCCGCCGCGCGCTCGGGAACGGTTACCTGGTCGTGGGCCTGGCCTTCGACCACGGCTCCTTCCACGCCACCGACAAGGGCGTCTCCAACCCCCGCGACGAGGACGTGAAGGAGTTCCGCTCCGGGCCGGTCGCGGCCGGTTCGGTCGAGCAGACCCTGGACCGGGTGAGCCACCGGGACTGGTACCTCGACCTGCGCACCGCGCCGCCCGCCGTCCGCGCCTGGCTGGCCGTGACCCGTCCCAAACGGGAGATCGGCACGCACTGGCCCCGGGACCCGGACTCGGTCAATCTGCTGAGGTCGGCGGACGTGGTGGTGCACCTGCACGAGATCCGGCCGAGCCGCCTGCTTCCGCGCCACTGACCCTTGCGCCGGCGGCCGGCCGCTCCTCCGCTGCGGCAAGGCGACCGTCCCACGCACGTGGTGCCGGCGCCGACTCCCTCGGCTCCGGCACCGCGTGTTCGTCTGCGTCCCGGCGGTCCGTGGACGGTCGGCCGCCCGGTGCGGGGGCAGCCGGTCCGCGCCGGGCGACCGGGACGCCCCGCGGTTCCCGTACGGCGCGCTCGTCGCACCCCACGCCGGCCCGGAAATCGACACGTTCGCCGGGAACGGCCGGCCGAAGCAGCGCCGAGGGATGGCCGGTGAACCCGGCATCTGCTTCCTGGGCCTGCCGTGGCGGCGGCTGTGCCGGCGCAGGACGGTAGGCGCCCGGCTTCGCGCTCATGGCGCCCGTGCGGGCGGCGGCAGTCATCGAGGCGGGGCGGCGGGCCTGGGGGACTCAGTGGAGACAGAGGCAGAACGGATGGCCGGCCGGGTCCGCGTAGACCCGCCAATTGGCCTCCGTGCGGAGCTGGTCCGTCCGCTCCAGCACGGTCGCGCCGAGGGCGAGTGCACGCTTCTCCTCCCCGTCGAGATCGTCCACGTCGAAGTCCAGGTGGAGCTGTTGCGGGCGCTCCTGGCCGGGCCACGCGGGCGGCTCGTAACCGTCCACCCGCTGGCAGGCCAGCGGTGTCCCTTCGAACCCGTGCACCTCCACCCAGTCCGGGTCCTCCCGGTCCGCGACCACCCGGCCACCGAGCAGATCCGCGTAGAACTCCGCAAGCCGTACCGGATCAGCGCAGTCCAGCGCGACCGCCTGCAGCTTTCGAATCACTTCCGATCCCCTCGCTCTTCGGCCACATCCGCGACGCCCCGTATGGCCGTCCACGGACCGCCGGGACGCAGACGAACTCGGGAGGTGTCGTACCCGCTGTCGCGGCGGACATGCGAGGCGCACTCCGGACCGCCGCCGGTCGTCATGGACGACTGCTCAGGCCTCGATGGCGCCGTTCACGCCTCGCCGCGTGCCTTCATCACCGCCTTGTTCAGCACCCACAGCCCGATGCCGATGGCCAGCAGCACGCCCGCCCGGATGTAGACGTGCGCGGGCCGGTCGGACAGGGGGCTGGCGAGAATGAGGGAGGTGACCGCGCCCAGTACCGGCAGCGCCGTCGGCGTACGGAAATGCCTGTGCTCGACACGGTCGCGGCGCAGAACCAGTACGGCGATGTTGACGACGGCGAAGACGCACAGGAGCAGGAAGGCCGTGGTGTCGCCGAGGCCCGCGATCTCTCCGGTGGAGACCAGGCCGATGGCGAGCAGCGACACGAAGACGATGCCGACGACCGGAGTACGGCGCCGGGGAAGAACCCGGCCCAGGGCGCGCGGCAGGATGCGTTCGTTCGCCATGCCGTAGCAGAGCCGGGACGCCATCATGATGTTGATCAGTGCCGAGTTCGTGACGGCGAACAGGGCGATCAGCGCGAACAGCTTCGGTGGAAAGTCCAGCCCGCCGGCCTTGACGACCTCCAGCAGCGGGCCGCTGGAGCCTTCCAGCACGCGGTAGTCGACGAGCAGCGAGGAGACCAGGGCGACCAGGACGTAGATGGTCCCGGTGACGGCGACGCCGATGAAGATGGCGCGCGGAAACGTACGTGCCGGGTCCTGGGTCTCCTCCGCCATGTTGACGGAGTCCTCGAAGCCCACGAAGGCGAAGAAGCCGAGGGCGGTCGCTCCCAGCACGCTGGTCATCAGCGCGTAGCCGGAGCCCCCTGCCTGGAACTCGCCGAGTCGGGAGGGTTCACCGTCACCGGTGAGAACCGCCCAGGCACCGACGGCGAGGATGACGAACAGGCCGGTCAGTTCGACCAGAGTGAGGACCACGTTGGTCTTCACGGACTCGGACACGCCGCGCAGATTGAGGGCCGCGAGGGCGAGGACGAACAGGATGGCGATGAGGGTGGGCGGGAAGAGGTCCGTGAACTCGGCGAGGTAGTCGCCGCTGAAAGCACGTGCCGCCGCGCTCGCCGAGGACAGGCCCGAACACATGACCATGAAGGCGACGATGAAGGTCAGGAACGGCACCTGGAACGCCTTCTGGGTGTACAGCGCGGCCCCTGCGGCTTTCGGGTACTTGCCGACGAGCTCGACGTACGAGGCCGCGGTGAGCACCGCCACGACGAACCCGATGACGAACGGCAGCCACAGCGCCCCGCCGACCTTGCCCGCGACCTGCCCGGTGGTCGCGTAGATGCCGGTACCGAGGATGTCGCCGATCACGAACAGGATCAGCAGTCTGGGGCCGATGGCCCGCCGCAAAGGGGTGTCGTCCGCTCCGTCCGGCGAGGCAGTCACGTCTCTTCCGCCTGTGGTCACGGAGGCTCCCCCTCGAGGTTTCGGCACTGAACAACGTGTCCCCTGCCCGAGGGGCCGGGGAGTCATGCCCGGGCATACTGCATTCGGAAGCGCGCCGGCGGGACCTTCCGACGTTCCCGCGCCCGGTCAGCGAACCAGGGGGAATCCGCGGCCGACTGCGCCCCGGTTGCCGCGGTTGAAGCGGCACCCACTGACGCTGGTGTCCCGGCTTCCGCCGCGTACGCGACAGCCCGCCGGCGCCGGTGTCCCGGCTTCCGCCGCGTACGCGGCCGCCTGCCGGCGCCGGTGGACGAGTCGCCGCCGCCCGCGACCGGGGGCGGCCGGTTCCGTACCCTGGCGGCATGCGCATGCGCCCCACTCTGAGCTGGACGCCCACCGAGGATCTGCCGCCCGGTACCACGGATGTGGAGCCGGTCGCCGACGCGCTGAGCGCCGGTGGTGTACTGGTGCTCAGCGGGGCGGGCCTCTCCACGGAGTCGGGGATCCCCGACTACCGGGGCGAGGGCGGGAGCCTGAGCCGGCACACCCCGATGACCTACCAGGACTTCATCGCCGATCCCCGGGCCCGGCGCCGGTACTGGGCGCGCAGTCACCTCGGCTGGCGTACCTTCGGCCGCGCCCGTCCCAACACCGGGCACCGCGCCGTCGCCGCGTTCGGACGCCACGGACTGCTCACGGGTGTGATCACCCAGAACGTCGACGGCCTGCATCAGGCCGCCGGCAGCGACGGCGTCGTGGAACTCCACGGAAGCCTGGACCGGGTCGTCTGCCTCTCCTGCGGCACCTTCAGCCCGCGCCGTGAACTCGCCCGCCGGCTGGAGGAGGCCAACCCGGGCTTCGAGCCGGTGGCCGCGGGAATCAACCCGGACGGTGACGCCGACCTCACCGACGCACAGGTCGGGGACTTCCGGGTGGTGCCCTGCGCTCTCTGTGACGGCATCCTCAAACCGGACGTGGTGTTCTTCGGCGAAGCCGTTCCGCCGCGGCGGGTCGAGCACTGCCGCGAGCTGGTCCGCGAGGCGGCCTCGCTGCTGGTCCTGGGCTCCTCACTGACGGTGATGTCCGGGCTCCGGTTCGTCCGTCAGGCGGCTCAGGACGCGAAGCCGGTGCTGATCGTCAACCTGGACCCGACACGGGGCGACCGGCACGCCCTCACCCGGGTCGCGCTCCCGCTGGGAACAGCCCTCACCACCGTGGCCGACCGGCTGGGCATCCCCGTCGACGGCGGGCCGACGGCCCCGGGCGAGTCGTGACGGTGGCGGACGTCAGCGCACCACACCTCACCCCACAGCCCGCCCCTCGCGCCCCACGCCGAGCCGCGGCCGGCCACCGTCTGCGGCTCTTCACGCCCCGGGCCGATCGGCCGACCGGCCGTTCCTCTTGATCATCCCTCGGGAGCTGCCTAGGCTCCCGGCCATGGAAACGGGGGGACCGCATCACGGTCCGAGGGGATTGAGCCGTCGGCTGGTCAGGGGGCGCGGAGTCGCAGCTGTGCTGGCCGGGACGGCGGTGGTGGTGGTCGTTCTGGGGACGATGTTCGTCGTCCTGCCGGCTGTGGTGGTCGATCACGATCTCGCCGGGTCGAGCGTTGCCGCACAGGATCGGCTGAAGGCCGTGAACGATGTCCGAACGACGCTTCTGCAGGTACTCGCCGGTCTCGTCGTGCTCTTCGGCGCGTCCGCCACCTGGCGGCAGGTACGGGTGAGCCAGGAAAGTCTGCGCGCCACTCAGGAGGGGTACGTCACCGATCGGTTCAGCCGGGCGGTCGACCAGCTCGGCAGCGACAAAATGGATGTACGCATCGGCGGGCTGCACGCCCTGCGGCGGATCGCGGAGCAGTCCGCCCGCGACCGGGACGCCGTCATCTCCATCCAGGCCGCGTACCTGCGTACGCGTCTGCCCTGGCCGCCCACCGGCCCCGAGTCGCCGGCGGCGGACGTGGCCATCAACGACATAGCACCGCTGGAGACCCGTGTCGCCGACGCCCAGGTGGCGCTGACCGGGCTCGGCTCTCTGTGCCGGCACCGGGAGGAGTCATGGGTCAATCTCAGCGTCACCGATCTGCGCCGGGCCGACTGCGACGGGCTGGGGTTGCCCGAGGTCAACTTCGACCGCGCCTGCATGGAGGCGGCGGGCCTGTACCACGCCAATCTGACCCAGGCCTCTCTGGTCTCGGTCAATCTGCGGCACGCCGATCTCACCACGGCGATTCTCCGACGGGTCCGTTGCGTGCTGGCCGACCTGCGGGGTGCGAAACTGGTCCAAGCCGATGTGCGCGACGCCGACTTCACCGGGACCGACCTGCGCGAGGCGAACCTGCGCAAGGCCGACGCACGTGGGGCGGTCTTCCACCGCGCCGACCTCCGCATGACCGATCTGCGCGGCACGGACCTGAGCACCGCCGACCTCGCCGAAGCACGCCTGACCGGTGCCCTGGCCAGTGACCGCACCCGCTGGCCCGTCGGCTTCGACCACCCGGCCGCCGGAGTCGTCGACACCGATGACCCGGGCCCCGAACCCTCGCCCCTGCTTCAGCCCCCTGGCATGACGTGGCAGGCGCCGCCACTGCGGTCCACCCAGTGACCGGCGCGGTCGGACACAGCCGCGTCCCAGCCTCCGGGCGCGGCGACTGCGCCAAGGGCAGGCGAGGGCGATCGCGCTCGCGTCCTCGATGCCGCTCGCCACGGCGAGTGATCGCCTTCCGCCACCGAGACGTCACGGCCCGAGAACGGTGAAGTGGATGTGGCCCGCATTCGCCCGTCCGCTTCGGCGGTGCGACGCCGGTCCTGCCGCGGCTCGGCGGAATCGGACCCGCGGGCCTGCGCCGGCCGGCACCGAGACCGTGGTCGCGTGGCCGCTCACTGCCGACCGTGCCCCCGGGTCCCGGCCGGCAGCCGTCACCCTCTCGTGGGCGGGATGTGGACGGTCATGATCAGGTGGCAGGTTTCGGTCCCCGAGCCGCGGTAGGTGTGGGCGGTGTCGCCGTCGTAGGTGGCTGTCTGTCCGGCTTCGACGGGGTGCTCGGTGCCGTCGACGACCAGCGTCATCCGGCCGTGCACGACACTGACCGTCTCCACAACGCCGGCCTGGTGCGGGTGACTGGGGTACTCCTCCCCCGGCTCCAGCTTCCAGCGCCACACCTCGACCGGGGCCGCTCCCGAGGTGGTCAGCACGAGCCGGGCCTCGCTGCCCCGCTCCCCGGCCCACAAGGGCCTGACGGCGTCCGCGGACACCACTCGGACACGGCCTTCGGCCGGTCCGTCCATCAGGGCGGACACCGAGAGACCGAGGGTGTCCGCGAGGCGGACCAGAGTGGCGAAGTTCGGGTTGCCCTGGGCCTTCTCCAACCCGACCAGGGCACCCTTGCTGACCTTCGCCCGTCGGCCCAGTTCGTCCAGGGACAGCCCCGCGCGCGTGCGTGCGGCTCTGACGTTGTGCGCGAGGGCGCGCAAGGCCGCCTCTGCCTCGAGCACTTGATCACCGTCCTGACGTCTTACAGCACTGGAATGGACCGCACGGTCATTTGGTTGACAACCTGCGGTCGTTTCATTGTACGGTCGAGTCGTTCCACCGTGAAGTCCGGTGGCCTTGCCGGCTGCAGGGCGGCAGGTGCCGGGCACCGTGCCGGGCGGGGCCCGGACCGGCTCGCGGTCGACCTGCCGCTGTGACTCCTCCCGGGCGCCTCGCCGGCTGACCACCGCCGCCGTCGCCGCCGGCCCGCTCGCCCTCATCCGAACCGCCGCACCTTCCACACAGGGAGAACCCGATGTTCATCCAGCCCTGGGACGCCGCCCTGGACGAAGCCGAATGGCGGGCCTGGGTCGGCGACGGTCACGATTTCGGGCAGCTCAGCGTCAACGGCCTGCCCGGCCAAGCGCCCCTCACCGTTCCCACCCACTTCACCACCGACGCCGGCCGGCTGCTGATCCACCTGGCCCGGCCCAACCCGCTCTGGAAGGCGATCGAGAACGACCCGAACGTCACCTTCACCGTCATCGGCGACTACGCCTTCATCCCCGGCCCCTGGCGCGCCAGGCCCGAGGACCCGCCCACCGACGGCGTTCCCACCAGCTACTACGCGGCCGTCCAGTTCATCTGCCGCGCCCACATCATCGACGAGCCCGAGGCCAAGGCCGAGCTGCTGCGCCGCCAGATGGCACATTTCCAGCCCGACGGCGACCACGCCTCCATCGACGCCGACCGCCCCCCGTACGGACGGATGCTTCCCGGAATCCGAGGCCTGAGGCTGGAAGTGCTCGAAGTGCGGGCCAAGTTCAAGTACGACGACCACAAACCGGTGGCACACCGCACTGCCGTCGCCGGCCACCTCACCGAGCGTGGCCAGGGCCTCGACGTGTCCACCGCACGCCAGCAACTGCGCCGACTGGACCGCATCGGTCCGTGGAAGCCCTGACCCCTCCACCAGCACACGTACGAAACAGGAACCCCCTCATGACCGCCTTTCGCATCAGCCCCGCCGTCGCCGACGCATTCCCCGACACACTCATCGCCCTTGTCATCGCCTCCGGTCTGCGCGGCCACGAAGCCTGGCCCGACACCACCGCCGCTCTGGAGAACCTGGAGCAGCAGCTCGCCGACGGCACCTGGCAGCCCGCCGACGAGAACGATCCCCGCATCGAGGCATGGCACACCGCCTACCGCTCCTTCGGCACCAATCCCCGCCGCATCCGCCCCAGCGTCGACGCCCTCGGGCGCCGCCTCACCAAGAAGCGTTCGCTGCCGCGTATCAACCCGGCCGTCGATTCCTACAACTCCGTCTCCGTCCGTCACGCACTTCCGGCCGGCGCCTTCGACCTCGACCACGTCACCGGCGACGTGGACATCCGCTACGCGGACGGCGGCGAGGAGTTCACCCCGCTCGGCGAGCCCGGCACCGTCGAGAACCCCAAGCCCGGCGAGATCATCTACGCCGACACCGACGGCGTCCTGACCCGCCACTGGAACCACCGCGACGCCCACCGCACACGCGTCACCGAAGACTCCACCCACGTCGCCTTCGTCCTCGAGACCCTCCACGCCACCCGCGACGGCGACTGCCTCAAGGCCGCGGCGGAGGAACTGCGGGGCCTGCTGGTCCCGCACGCCGAGCAGACCGCGGTGCACTACCTCAGCCCCGCCCATCCGCACGCCGGCATCTGACGTCGGCGGTGTGGACCCGGGCCGTGTCCACGCCCGTTCGGCCGGTGTACGCGTGTGCCCGCCACCGCCTGCCGGCCTCCCGCGCTCACGCGTGAGCGCTCTGGACTCGGGGCATGGCCTTCTTCGGTACCCGGGTCGAGCTCGGCCGGGCGCGGGGCGGGGCGGGGATGTACGGTTCCAGCCCGCCGCGCAGCCGGATGGGCCGCTCGGACAGCGGGCCGCCCCGCGGCCGGCAGGCCTCTCGCCCGCTCAACGCGTAACGTCCAGCCGCATGGAAGCGCGGTCTCACCCACAGCCCCCGCCCGGCGCCCCCCGACGCCGGGCCTGCTCGACGCCCTCGCATCCCCGCCGATACCGCCCTCCCGCTGAGAGCCGAACCCCGCTCGGCCGCCTCCTCCCTGACAGCAGTGGGCCGAGCGCGGCGGGACAACCGTCAGCGTATTCGCGTCACTCGGCGGCTCTCGCGCCGCGGCAGGCGGGGCTCAGCGGAGTTTGATCGCGCCGCCGTCGGCCATGATGGTCTGCCCGGTCATGTACTGGGCATCGTCGCTCGCGAGGAAGGCGACGATGGGGGCGACGTCACGGTCGGGGTCGCCGAAGCGGCCCAGGGGGACCTTGGCCGCGGACTGCGCGTACTGCTCGGGGCGCGCCTCGGCCCACTGGGCCACACCTGCCGTCATGGCCATCGGGCAGACCACGTTGACGCGGATGTTGAGCGGTGCCCACTCGTTGGCCACCACGCGGCTCAGTCCGCGGATGGCCTCCTTCGTCGCCGCGTAGGACGCCTGGTTGGGCTGGCCGTCGAGACCTGCGCCGGAACCGAAGTTGATGACCGTCGCGCTGCCGGCCTTCTTCAGTTCCGGCAGGGCGGCGAGCATGAAGTTGCGAGTGGCGTACAGGCTGGTGTTCATGGCGAGGTTCCAGTCGTCGTCCGTCTGCTCCTCGAACGGCTTCTGGCGCGACACGCTCGCGTTGTTCACCAGGACATCGAGCTTCCCGAAGCGTTCGGCGGCGGTCGCGACGGCACGGTCGGCGACGGTCCGGTCGGACACGTCGCCGCGGAGGAAGACCACCGACTCGCCCATTTCGCGGGCGAGCGCCTCTCCGGCCTCCTCCTGGAGGTCGACGACCACGACCCGGGCGCCGCGCGCGACGAACAGTTTCGTGATGGCGCCGCCGATGCCGGACGCACCTCCCGTGACGATGGCCGACTTGCCTTCGAGGCTGAGGGAATTCATGGGTCGCTGCCTTTCGTGAACGCCTGCGGTCCCGGTTCGGACGGGAGAGCCGGGGCCTCCTGGACGTCCTTGTGCGTCGTCACCGGCGGCCACGACGCACTGCCCGCCACGCAAGACTAATATGCATTATGCACTTCATATGCACAGTACACATGTCACTCTTTGCGTGCAAACAAGGCCGGCGATGGCATGCCCCCGGTGCGGGGCCGGCCGGGGCCGGGGCCGTCAATCGCTCACACGGTCGCGTTCCGCGGGACCGCCCTGGCGCAGGTCATCGGCCCTCATGCCATCGGCGGCCCGACGCTGTCAGCATCGGGAGCGAGATGATGTCGGCGAGAGCCTGCTGACCGGCGATGTTCGCGTGGACTCCGTCCCCCGTGTCGTACGGCGGGTAAATGCTGTTCGGCTCCACGGGATCCTTGAGTACTTGGTCGAAGGGGAGAACGCCGTCGCAGGTACCGCCGCACCCGTTCCACTTCGACACGAACGTGCCGACGGTGTGCCGGTCGCGGTTGTTCTGGTCGGTGTAGCCCGGGCGGGGGGTGATGGGCGTGACGTACACCTTGATCCCCGCGGCACGCAGCCGCTGGAAGACCTCCCGGTAACTCGCCAGGATCCCCGCGGCATCGCAGCCGGCCGCGAGGTCGTTGGTGCCGTAGTAGTAGAGGACCCCGGTGACTCCGTGCAGCGACAGGACGTCTCGTTCCAGTCGGGCGGCCGCGTCCAGGCCGCGCACGGATTCGCCGATGCCCGGGCAGGTTCCGGCGCTGGTGGTACCGCCGATACCGGCGTTGACCACGGCGAACCGCCGCTCCGGAGGGAGTTCCGCGGTGATCCGCCGGGCGAGGACGTCCGTCCACCGGAGGTTGGCGCCCGGCCGGCTGCAGTCCCGCCCGCAGTTCGTCGATCCCGACCCGTCGACCACCGAACTGCCGTAGGCGACGAGGCTGCCCCGTAGTCGCGGGTTGTGCACGTCGACGGCGCTGACCAGGTAGGTGGAGCCGGTCGTCTCGGTGAATGCGGCACCGGTCGTGTCGCCGGTGTGGTCGCCGGAGCCTGCCGCGGTCAGGTAGTTGGTGCGAAAGGCACTGTCGTGCCGGCCCGGGATCACCGTGCCGGAGACCGAGAGCGACACCGCGACGTCGTCCTGGGCCTCGGTCTTGAGCACGGTGGTGTCACTCCACACCTCACCGCCGGCCGGTACGACGACCTCGCGCCGACCGTCGAACGTGACAGGTCGTGGGCGGCCTTCCGTCGCGGCGCCCGTGCCGCTGCTGTGTCCCACCGTCGCCGCGTCGACGGTGAGGGGTGTCTCGCCGAAGGTGTTCTGGACGCGGATCCGGAGTGCGTCGCCTCCCTGACTGAGGTGGGTGATCATCCGAACGGACTGATCACGCAGTGGGGTGGGGGCGAGGCTCTGCTGGGAACTCGCCCAGGACGTGAACCAGGCGTTGGCTCCGGGGTGCCTGCCTGACCGGGTGTCGGCGGGGGTGGCCGCGGTCGTCGCGGACGCGGCGAGGCACGAGGAAGCCAACGTGAAGGCCAGGCCGGCCGCGATGCGTCTGGCCGACGGAGCCTGGGCGGGACTGAGTACCCGGGCAAGGAGACGGTGCATGGGTGCCTGCCTTCCGACGTGGCTGGACGGGTCGGTCATCTGCACGAACGTCCGTGGAGCGGCCCCGCGTGGTCTCCCGTGGTCCCCCCTCCTCCCCTCCTCGGTCCGTCCTCGGCCGGACGGCAGTCGCGTGAACGCGGCCCCGCGTCGTCGCTCGGCTTGCTCCGCGTCGCCTCCACCACTCGCGACGCTCCGATGACCCCAGCATCGTAGACACCAACGCCGGGCCGCTGAAAGCGTGTTGCAGTCGTCGTCCGGCTTCGCCCGTACGGAATCCTCCGGGCCGGCGGTGCCGCGGCGGTCCGGGGACCACTTCGTGACGGTCGCCGAGGAACCCCACCCCGGCCGGGCCGCCACCAACGGCCGCCGTGACATCTCCGGCCCACCGGCCGGCACCGCTGTTCCGCAACGAGCCGTCGTCGCCGGCGACCGGATGCGGACCGACGACGCTGCCGCCACGCGGTCCGGGGAGCTGGCCGCTGCGGTCCGGACCGCAGCACGGGGCCGGCGGCTCACCTCGGGGAGCGGGGCGTGCCGCGCCCGACGGTGGCCACGGACGGGCCGTCGACGCGGACGGCTCGCGTTACCCGATGAGCGCCTGCGTGATCTGCCGAGTGGTCTGCGCGGCGATCCCGGGGTTGGTGGCGGCGTAGGAGAGGTGTGCGTTCAGGCCGGTGGCCAGGGCCCAGCCCCGGCCTCGGGTCCAGGTGGCGTCGTCCACGCCGAGCGCGGCGCGGAAGGCGGCCCGGGGCCCGGCCGACATCAGGGTGTAGGCGATGGTCAGGTCGCAGGCCGGGTCACCGATGCCGAGGCCGCCGAAGTCGATGACCGCGCTGAGGCGGCCGTCGACGGTCAGCAGGTTGCCGGTGTGGAAGTCTCCGTGGAACCAGACCGGAGGGCGTTCCCATCCCGAGGCGCTGAGCGCCGCGTCCCACAGCTCGGTCATGGCAGCCTTGTCGAACGCGCCGTCGACCTCCGCGATGGCCGCGCGCGTCGCCTCGTCCCGAGCGGCCAGCGGCTGGTCGGTGAGGTCGTCCACGGGGCCCCGGGCCGGGGCCTCCTCGGGTGTGAACCGCTGAAGCGCGGTCAGGAATCCGGCCAGTTCGACGGCGGTCTCGCAGGAGTCGGCCAGCGCGTCGGCGGTGGCCACCTCCCCGTCGATCCAGCGGGAGACCGCCCACGGCCAGGGATATCCGAGGCCGGGTTCCCCCACCGCTACCGGGACCGGGACGGCCAGAGGCAGGTGCGGGGCGAGCCGGGGCAGCCACTCGAGTTCCTTCCTGGCCTGCCCGATGGCGCCGGCATGACGGGGAAGCCGGACGGCGAGCTCCTCCCCCAGCCGGTGGATCACGTGGTCCGAGCCGGCCGGTTCGAGCAGCCTCAGGGGCAGCTCCGCCCACTGCGGGAACTGCCTGTCGACCAGGCGCCTGACCAGTGAGGTGTCGATCGAGGGGCGGGCCGGGGTGCTCGCGGTTGCCAAGGATGGCTCCTGACGTCGGCCCGCTGCGTACGGCGGGCGGTCCCGGCCATCACAGTGCGTCGCGGGCTTCCCTGTCGACCGAATTCCTGCGCTGCTCAGCCCCGGGTCCGGCCACTGACGAGGGCGGGGCCGAAATACCGGGCGGCGTCAGCGGTGATCGCCGGCGCGGGGTCCTCCTCCGCCGCGCCCCTGAACGTGTGGACGATACAGGTGCGTACCGGGTGGACCGGTTTGCCCGGCTCGTCGCAGTCGTGGGCGTCGAGGGGTCTGCTCTGCTGCCGGGCCAGGGCGAAGCAGACCAGCAGGGTGCGGGGTGGTCCTCGGACCAGAAGTGGTCGAGGACAGCCCGGTTGCGGAAGTCGAGGCGGTCGAAGACAACGGCGACGTCCTCTTCCCCGTAGGGCACCCGCCGCAGCGCCGGCAGCACGTCGAGGATCGCGTCACCGCGGGCGGGCAGCCGGGCCCGCTCGTGCGAGTCGCCCCACGGGGGCGGTCGGCGTCCTGGAACTCGTCGGGACTTCTTCCGAGCACAGCAGGGTGCCCGGGGCCGGACGGTCCCAGCGGCCTGCCCGCTGACGCTGCACCAGTTGAGGCTCGCGTTGACACGGAGCCGGCCCGCGATCAGCGCCCAGGGCGTACGGACCACACGCTCGCGCGCCAGGTCCACCACGAGACGGCCGAAGGCCTCCCGGGCAGCGGGCTCGGCTCGGCGGGTGCGACGAACGCGTCGGTCCAGGTTCCCATGCGCCGGTTGTAGCAAGCCGAAACCGTGGGGGCCAGTGGGAAACGGACGGGGCGTCGCCGGGAGCCGGGCAGTGACGACCCGCCGGGTGGGCCCTGTCAGGCGCGTCAGGCGCGTCAGGCGTCCATGGACTCGGCGAGGGAACGGGGCCGCAGATCGGTCCAGTTGGCTTCGACGTACTCCAGGCAGGCGTCCCGGGTGTTCTCCTCGAAGACGGTCGTCCATCCCCCGGGCACCTCCGCGAAGGAAGGCCAGAGCGAGTGCTGCCCCTCGTCGTTCACGAGGACGAGGAACCGGCCGTCGGCGTCGTCGAACGGGTTGGTGCTCATACGCGGTACCTCCGGAAGAATTAGGTTAGGCTCGCCTAATCGCGATTGAGCTTAGCCTTCTCGCTTTCCGCTCCACAAGGAGACCTTCATGAGGTTGGGGGACGACGCCTTCGCCGCCTTCGGGCTGTCCGGGGCGCCCGGCACCGAGGCCTTCTGGGCGACCGCGAGGGCCCCCGCGTCGATACCCGACGGCGACGGCTGGACGACCCTGTTCCTGCGGCGCGGTTCCGAAGCGGCGACCACGGTCTTCGAGAGCTGGTCGGAGCCGGTGCCCCTGCGACGGTGGGGCGACACGGACTGCTGGTACGCCGAGGTGCGGATGCCGGCGCGGCTGCGGGTCACGTACCGGTTCCTCGTGGGTGACGCGGCGTACGCGGACCCGCTCAACCCGGTCGGTGCGGGCGGTGACCGGTCCATCGCCGCTACCCCGGACGCCCCCGCGCAGCCGCACTGGCCCCTCGTCGGCGGCGCCGACGTCGTACTGCCCCTCCCCCGCACCCGGCTCCGCTGGAGCAGCGAACGGCTCGGCGGGCGGCGTACCGTGCGGGTCCATCCGGCGGGCGGCGGCGGACCGGTGGTCCTGCTGCTCGACGGGGACGACTGGCTCTACCTGCACCCGGCGGCGACCGCGTTCGACTCGGCCGTCGCCGGTGGCGCGATGCCGCCGGTCACGCTCGTCTTCCTGCCGGCGAAGGACAGGCCGGCCGAGTTCGGATGCCGTCCCGCACTGTGGGAGGCGGTCCGGGACGAACTGCTGCCACTGGTCGCGAAGTGCGGGGTGCCCGCCGACCCGGACCGGCTGGTCGTGGCGGGGCAGAGCCTCGGCGGACTCAGCGCGCTGTACGCGGCGCTGGAGTACCCGGACCTGGTGTCCCGTGTCGCCTGCCAGTCGGCGTCGTTGTGGTGGGCACCCGGCGCCGCGGACCTGGCGGACCCGTTGGGCGGGCCGGTCGGCGGTGCCCTCGCCGCGCGCCTGCGCGAGCGGCCCGACCTGTCCGGTCTCCGGGTCGCGTTCGACGTGGGGGAGCACGAGACCCGGATGCTCCCCCACTGCGGCCTGGTGGAGGCCCTGGCCGAGCAGGCCGGTGCGACGGTGCGGGTCTCCCGGTCGGCGTCGGACCACGACCGGGCGGGCTGGCGGCACGCCCTGCTCAGGGACGTCGCCTGGGCACTCGCCTGAGGGCCGGCCACCGGGGCACCGACCGCCGGGTCACCGGGCGACGGCCTGGCAGTAGGCCTCGTCGGTCGCGAGGAGGTTGCGATGCGTGTCCTCGGCGGTGATGACGCCGTCGTCCAGGACGAGGACTCGGTCGGCGGCGTCCAGCAGCGCCGGGCTGCTGGTGATCACGAGGGTGGTGCGCCCCCGGCGCAGCTTCGCGATGTTGCGTGCGACGAGTTGCTCGGTGACCGCGTCGACGGCGGTCGTCGGATCGCGCAGGACGAGGACGTCGGCGTCGGCGGCGAGGGCGCGGGCCAGGGAGAGCCGCTGCCGCTGCCCACCGGAGAGGTTCGCTCCCCGGTCGCGCACGGCGTAGTCGAGTCCTTCGCGGTGCAGGGCGACGACGTCCGTCAGCATGGAGGCCTCGACGGCCTCGGGGACGGTCCGGCTGGTGCCCGAGGGGTCGATGTTCATGCGGAGGGTGCCCGCGAAGATCTCCCCGTCGTACGGGTTGACCAGCATGTGAGCGCGGACCGCCTCGATCGACAGGTCCGCGACGTCCTGGCCGCCGACCCGCACCACCCCCTCGTAGGCGTCCGGCGGGACGTTCAGGGCCAGGACCGACGCGAGGTCGGCCGCCGCGCGCGGCTGGTAGGCGGCGATCGCCACGAACTCCCCGGCGGACACCCGGAACCGCACCTTGCGCAGGGCACCGTGCCGGAGGGAGTCGACCTCGAGGGCGCCTCCCGCGGCCGGCCGCTCCGGCCCCGGGACCGTCACCGGCGGCGCGGTCAGGACCAGCGCCATCCGCTCGGCCGACGCACGGGCGATCATCACGTACTTGGGCATCTCGGAGAAGAGCTTGAGCGGTTCCATGATGAACTGTGCGAGGCCCACGGCCATGACGAGTTCGCCGATGTTGATCTGACCGTCGAACGCCAGCCAGCCCGCCGTGAGGGTCACGGCGGCGGCGAGGACCGCGTTGAGGGCGAGCGCGGTGCCCGCGTACACCCCGTTCACCCTGGCGACGGTCACCGCCTGGTGCTTCGCCTCCGTGCTGACCTCCCGGTAGGAGCGGAACGCGGCGTGGTTGCCGCCGAAGCCGTGCAGCGGGCGCAGACCGGTGATCAGGTCGGCGACCTTCGCACCGGCCCGTGCCACCCGGGCCTGCTGTTCGCGGGTGCTGGAGCCGATCCGTCTGGACATCACGCTCAGGACCGAGAGGATCGCGACGGTTCCCACGATCACCAGCAGTCCGAGCCGGATGTCGGCCAGGCCCAGCGCGACGGCCGCGATCACCACCGCGACCAGTGAGCTGATCAGCAGCGGCACCACCTCGATGATGTCGGCGGTCTGGTCGGCGTCCTCGGTGGCGATGGTCAGCACCTCGCCCGACTTGAGGTCGACGTCCCGGGCCACCGGCTGGAGTCCGCAGGCCGCGACCCGCACCCGCCAGCGGTGCGCCTCGGTCGTGTTGGCGTCCTGCAGGACGCGCATCCCGAACCGCCACGACAGCGACACGGTCGTGATGATCACGGCCAGCGCGGCGATCGAGACGCCGAGGGCCTCGGGGCTCCGGTCGCGCAGGGCGTGTTCGACGATCAGCCCCAGCGCGATGGGGAAGGCGGTCTCACCGGCCTGGTACAGGCCCATGAGGACGGTGCCCCAGACCATCGCGCCGACGTTGCGGCGCAGGGCGGTGCGGAGGATGTCGGACCCCGGGCGGGGCCGCTGCGTGTCAGGCGTTGTCATCGAGGTGGCGCGCAATCGCTTCCGGGGTTCGCAGGGTGAACAGATCGCGGATCGTGATCACAGGACCGTACTCGCGGCGGAGCAGTCCGGTCAGCCGCACCGCCAGCATGGAGTGCCCTCCGAGGGAGACGAAGTCGCTCACCGCGCTCACCTCGTCGTCGTCCAGGTCCAGTGCCTCGGCGAAGAACTCGCACACCCGGGTCTCGGTCCCGGTCTCCGGGCCCCGCTCCCCCGCCGTGGTCAGCGCGCCCAGCGGCTTGGCCTGCGGCAACGCCCTGGTGTCGGCCTTCCCGTTCACGGTCAGCGGGATGGCGTCGACCTGGGCGTAGTGCGTCGGGCGCAGGAAGTCCGGCAGCGCGGCGCCCACTTCGGCGGCGACCGCCGCCAGATCGGAGCCGTCCAGCACGAGGTAGGCGGCCAGCCGGTGGGCCCCGTCGACCTGCGGGTCGGGCTGCGCGACCGCGGCGACGAACCGCACCGCCGGGTGCGCCGCGAACACGGCCTCTACCTCGCCCGGTTCGACCCGGTGTCCCCGGATCTTGACCTGCTGGTCGGTGCGGCCCAGGTACATCAGGTTGCCGTCGGGCCGCCGGACCACCAGGTCCCCGGTGCGGTACATGCGCTCGCCGGGGGCGCCGAACGGGCACGCCACGAAACGGTGCGCGGTCTGGGCGGTCTGTCCGAGATAGCCCCGGGCGATGCCGATGCCCGACACGTACAGCTCGCCGGGGACCCCGTCCGGCAAGGGCCGCAGCCACGGATCCAGCACGTACACGTCCGTGTTGTCGATCGCGACACCCACGACCGGGTCCTGGCACTCGAAGGTGCCGACGCCGAGGGTGTTGATGGTGTACTCGGTGGGGCCGTACAGGTTGTAGCCGACCGTCCCCTCGGTCTCGGCGAGCCGCTGCCACAGCGTCGGGGTGACGGCCTCGCCGCCCAGCAGCACCAGTGCCGGCTGGCGTGCCGGGTCGTCGAGCAGGCCCTCGGCCACCAGTTGCTGCGCGTAGGTCGGGGTCACGTTGATCACGTCGATTCCGTGGGCGAGGCAGTACTCGACCAGGCGGGGCGCGTCACGGCGCAGTTCCTCGTCGCAGATGTGCACCTCGTGGCCGTCGGCGAGCCACAGCAGTTCCTCCCACGACATGTCGAACGCGAACGACACGGTGTGCGCGATCCGGAAGGTCCGGTGACCGTGTTCCGCCAGCACCGGTTCGAAGATCCGGCGCTGATGGTTGATCAGCATGTTGGTGAGTCCGGCGTACTCGGTCACCACGCCCTTGGGCCTGCCGGTCGATCCGGAGGTGTAGATCGTGTACGCGGGGTGCCGCAGCCGGTTCGGGTCGTCCGGCGCGAACGTCACGAACGGCTCGGCCTCGGGCAGTGGGCGGTCCAGCTCGATCAGGTCGCCGGTCAGGCGGGGCGAGACGGTGCTCACGGTGAGGATCACGTCCGGGCGGGCGTCCGCCACGATCGCGGCGATCCGCTCGTCCGGGTGGTCCAGCTCCAGCGGGACGTAGGCGGCGCCGACGCGCAGTACGGCGAACAGCGCCACGATCGAGTCCGGGGAGCGCGGGACCGCGAGGCCCACGGTCGTCCCGGGTCCGACGCCGCGGCGGGCCAGTACACCCGCCACCGCGCGGCTGCGGTCGCGGAGTCCGGCGAAGGTCATGGTCGAGCCGTGGGCCACGAGCGCGACTCGCCGCGGGTCGCGGTCCGCCGCCCGGTCGAACCGGTCGACGACGGTGTCCGTGCCGATGTCGGTGCGTTCGGCGGGTTCGGGCTGTGGCCCCAGGCCCCGCAGTGCGCCCACCGGTCCGTTCGACCGGGCCAGGTCGTCGAGGACGCTCAGGTAGTCGTCCAGGAGACCACGGGCGTTCTCCGGGTCGTCGTCGCGGTACTCCAGCTTGACGGTGAGCTGTTCGCCGGGCGTGACGACCCAGGTGAACGGATAGTGGGTGGAGTCGTCGGCCCGGACCGAGGTGATGCCGTGCCTGGCGTTCATCTCGGCGAAGGCGTCCACGTCGAGGAAGTTCTGCAGCACGAACAGGTTGTCGAACAGGGTGTCGTGCCCGCCGGCCCGCTGGATCTCGCCGAGGCCGAGGTGCTCGTGCTCCATGGCCGCGACCCTGGCCGCCTGTACGCCCGTCAGGTACGCGCGCACCGTGTCGCCCGGCCGTGCCCGCGTCCACATGGGCACGGTGTTGAGCAGTACGCCGACGATGCCGGACAGTCCCTCGCCCTCGCGGCCGGAGACGGTCACACCGAACACGGCGTCACCGCGGCCCGTACGGGCGCCGAGGAGCAGGCCGAAGGCGCCGGTCAGTATCGAGTTCAGGGTGACCCCGTGCGCCCTGGCCGCTTCCCGCAGCAGGTGCGACTGTGCGGCGGACAGCGTGTGTACGAGTGCGCGCGGCAGGTCGTCGGAGAGGGCCGGCGCCGGTCCGGCGAGCAGGGTGGGGCCGGAGAGGCCGGCCAGATGGTCCGCCCAGAAACGCTCCGCCGCTGCGGAGTCCTTCGCGGCGAGCAGGCGGGCGTGGTCCTCGAAGCTCGGGGTGGCCGCGACAGCGGTCGGCGGTTTCCCCGCCAGGACGTCCTGGTAGGCGTCGAACAGGTCCCTCAGCACGATCTCCCTCGACCAGCCGTCCCACAGCAGCAGGTGGTAGCTGAGCAGCAGACCGTCGCGGTCGTCGGGCCGGCGCACCACGGTCAGCCGGACGAGCGGCGGCTCACCGGGGTCGAAGCCCGTGTCGCGGTCCCGGGCGCGCAGGGCCTCGACTTCGGCGTCCGTGGCCAGTTCGACCGTGCGGACACCGACTCGCCGGCCGGCGGTGAGGACCTGGACGGGGTTTCCGCCGGCGTCGGTCGTGAAGCCCGCGCCCACGACCGGGTGCCGTGCGATCACGTACGCCATCGCCTCGGCCAGCGCTTCGGTGTCCAGGCGCCGTTCGAAGGTGAAGTAGCTCTGCGCGACGTAGTGTCCGGCCGAGCCCGCCATCTGGGCCTGGAAGTACAGCCCCCGCTGGAGCGGGGTGACCGGTGCCGTGCGCTCGGCCGTCGCGGAGGCGTCCGCGATGTGTTCCAGCGCGCCGAGCCAGTACTCGGTGATCTCGTCGGGGATGCCCTCGGCAAGGGTGAAGGCGGCGTGCAGGCTGCCGGTGGTCTCGTCGGTCCACGCGTTGACCTCGACGGCGTACGGGCTTCCCTGGTCGCCTCCGGTGAGGTGCGGCGCCCGGGACTCGCCGCCCCGGCCCAGGTAGTTGAACAGCACCTGCGGGCGGGCGGTCAGCAGCGGTGCCGTCTGCGGGTTGAGGTACCTGAGCCCGCCGTAGGCGACGTGCGCACGCTCGTCCGGCTGGCGTTCGGCGATCTCGCGCGCCGCCGCGAGGGGATCGGTGTGCGGGGTGAGCCGTACGGGCGCGATGGAGGTGAACCAGCCGACCGTGCGGGTGTAGTCGTGGTGTCCGAGGGCCGGGACCCGGCCGTGCCGCTCCAGTTCGATCGCGAGATCGGTGGGGGACGGCTGGATGCGGGTCAGCGCGGTGCGCAGCGCGCCGCACAGCAACTCGGTGAGACCGACGCCGAGTGCGGTGGGCGCGGTGCGCGTCACCCGGTGGGCCGCTTCGGGCGGGAGTACGGCCGTGGTCTCGCGCAGCCCGTCGACGGAGGGCAGCAGCGCGGGTGCCTGGAGCGTGGTGATCCAGTGGTCCAGGTCGCCGGTCGCGCGGGTGGCGTGGGACGTCAGTGCTTCTGCGTACTCGGCGTAGGACGTGGTCGGCGGTGCCAGGGGCGCCCCGCGCATCGCGGTGGCCAGGTCGTCGAGAATGATCAGCCAGGACACCGAGTCGACGGCGAGGTGGTGTGCGGTGATCACGAGGGTCCGGCTCGTCTCCAGCCACGAGAACGCGACGACGTCCCCGGACTCGGGGTCGAGCCGTCCGGCGGCCTCGTTCGCCGCCGTCGTCACATCGGTCGTGTCCGGTCGTGCGACGGTGGCCTCGCGGGCGGGTTCGGTGCGCAGTGCCCACACCCCGTGCTCGACGCGCAGCCGCAGACGGAGGGCCGGGTGTGCGGCCACGACGGCCCGCGCGGCGCGCTCGGCGTCGGCGAAGCCGGTGCCCTCGGGGGCCCGCAGGGTCCTCGCCTGGGCGAACCGGGTCAGGGAGCCGCCCAGTTCGCGCTGGCGCAGGATCACGGGCGTCGGCGGCAGCGGGCCCGTCCCGCGGTGTCCGGACGCGGACTCCGTGGCCCGCGGTGCGCCCGGACCCGCCGCCCCCCGGGTCGCCAGCTGTGCGGCGAGCGCACGCGGTGTCCTGTGCAGGAACACGTCCCGTGGCGCGATCGCGAGGCCGAGCGCCCTGGCCCGGTTGATCACGGTGATGGCCACGATGCTGTCACCACCGGCCCTGAAGAAGTCGGTGTCACCGTCCACTTCACAGCCGGGCAGGGAGTCGGCGAAGATGCCGACGAGCGCGGCGAGTACCTGGCCCGCCGCCGCCACCGGAGCATCGTCGTGTGCCGCCCGTTCGGCCAAGGCCCGGCGGTCCAGCTTGCCGTTGACCGTCAGCGGCAGCGCGTCGGCCGGCCGCACCCGGCCCGGCACCATGTGCGCCGGCAGTTTCGTGGACAGCTGCTCGGCGAGGTCGCCGGGTATCCGGCCCACGACGTGCGCGACCAGGTGGTCGCCGGTGTCGGCCACGGTGACGGCGACGTCCACGACACCGTCGAGTCCCCTGATCGCGGACTCCACCTCGCCCGGTTCGATACGGAACCCCTGGAGCTGCACCTGGTCGTCGGCGCGCCCGGCGAACCACAGCTCGCCGTCGAGCGTGCGGCGGGCGAGGTCGCCCGTGTGGTACATGCGGGAGCCGTCGCCCGCGAACGGGTCGGCCACGAAGCGGCCCGCGGTGAGCCCCGGCCGCCCCAGGTAGCCGAGTGACACCTGGTAGCCGGCGACGTAGATGGCACCCACCCGGCCCGGCGGCACCGGCCGGAGCCGGTCGTCGAGCAGGTAGGTGACCAGGCCGGCGAGCGGGCCCCCGATCGGACCGACCTCGTCGCCCGGGTCGAAGTCCGCGTCGGTCAGCACCCGGTGGGTGACGTGGACGGTGGTCTCGGTGATGCCGTACATGTTGACCAGCTCGGGCGAACCGGTGCCGTGCCGCTCGACCCAGCCGCGCAGCCGCCCCAGGTCCAGCGCCTCGCCGCCGAAGATGATCCGGCGCAGCGCGGGGAGCGGCCGGCCGGCATGCCGGTCGGCCTCGATGAACCGGTAGAAGGCCGATGGGGTCTGGTTGAGGACGGTCACCCCGCGTTCGCGGACCAGCCGGTGGAAGTCGACCGGCGAGCGGGTCAGCCCGTACTCCGGGACCAGCAGCTCACCACCGTGCGCGAGCGCGCCCCACAGCTCCCAGACCGCGAAGTCGAAGGAGAAGGAGTGGAACTGGACCCACACGTCGTCCGGGCCGAAGTTCATGTCCGGCCGGGTGTTCGCGAGCAGCGTCACCACGCTGGAGTGCGGCACGACGACGCCCTTGGGCCTGCCGGTCGATCCGGACGTGTAGATCACGTACGCGGGGTCGTGCCGGCCGGGGCCGGTTCCCGGGGCAGCGGTGGCCGGCGCCGGCTCCTCCCCCTGCACCAGCACACGAGCCGTCGGCACACCCGCCCGGGACAGCAGCCCCGCGAGGCGGTCGCGCCGGTCCGGGGCCACGAGGACGACCTGCGGGGCGGCGTCGGCGAGGATGTACTCCAGCCGCTCGTCCGGGTAGGCCAGGTCCAGCGGGACGTACGCGCCCCCCGCGCTGACGATCGCGACCAACGCGACGACCTGTTCGACGGAGCGGGGTACGGCGACGGCGACCCGCTGCCCCGGTCCGACGCCGGCCGCGCGCAGGGCGGAGGCCAGCCTGTCCTTGGCGTCCGCCAGTTCGCCGTAGGTCAGGGACCGGGTGCCGCCGTCGAGGCCGCACTGGGTGACGGCCGTGGCGGACGGGTCTCGGCGCGCGGCGGCGTCGAACAGTTCGTCCAGGGTCGTCGGGGTGACCGGCGCGGGTCGCCGGGTCCCCTCGGACGCCAGGTCGTCGACCACGGCGTCCGGGCGGGTGAGCAGGCCGGTGAGGGTGCGGGTGAACGTGTCCAGGATCGTCCGGGCTCCCGCCTCCCGCAGCAGCTCGCCGTCGTGGATCAGGTTGAAGCGCGGGCGGCCGTCGGAGGTGCGCTCCACCACGAGCGTCAGCGGGTAGTGCGGGGCGCCCTCGTTGACGATGCCGGTGACGACCAGTGTGTCGTCGGGCCGCCGCAGACCGGCCACGTCGGTCGCCACGTCGAACACCACCAGGGTGTCGAACAGGGGGCCGGCACCGGCCTGACGGGCGATCCGTGCCAGCGAGACGTGCTGGTGCGCCAGCACGGCGCTGTGGTGCGCCCTGACCGAGGCGAGCAGGTCGCGTGCGGTGGTGGCGGCGGTCCACCGGGCGCGCACGGGGACCGTGTTGATGAACAGGCCCACCATGTCCTCGATGCCGGGCACGTCCGCGTCGCGTCCGGACACCGTGGAACCGAACACCACGTCCCTGCCGTGCAGGATGCCGCCCAGTGTCACCGCCCAGGCGCTGTGCACGGCCACGCTCAGCGGCACGCCGGCCGACCGGGCGGCCGCGTCGACGTCCTGCTCCGGCACCGCCGCGGTGTCGGCGAACCGGTCGGACGGGGTGTGTCCCTCGGCGACCAGCGAGGGGCCGGGCAGATCGGCGAGCCGGTCGCGCCACACCCGGTCGCTCACCTCGTCGTCGCGTCCGGCGAGGAGGCGTACGTAGTCGGGGAAGCCGCCGAGCGGGTGGACGGTCCCCGGCGCGTGGTACTCGGCCAGCAGCGTGCGCAGCATGGGCGGCACCGACCAGCCGTCGGCGATGATGTGGTGCACGGTCTGCACCAGGACGGTGCGGCCCGGGCCCCCGCGGATGAGCGTGTACCGCATCAGCGGGCCGGTGGCCAGGTCGAACCCGGCGCGGCGGTCCTCCTCGGCGTGGGCCCGGATCTCGTCGTCGGTGATGCCGGGGCGGTGCAGCTCGGTGAAGGGCACCTCCACGCCGCTCTCCAGCACGGAGACCACTCGGCCGTCGGCGAGGGCCACGAAGCGCGCGGCCAGGTTCGGGTGGAGCGTGAGCAGGCGGGTGGCCGCCGCCGCGAGCCGGCCGGTGTCGACCTCACCGTCCAGGGTCAGCAGCTGCTGCTCGACGTAGCTCCCCGTCCGGTCGTCGTCGTAGACCGAGTGGAAGTACAGGCCCTCCTGCAGCGGTGTCAACGGCAGGATGTCCCGCAGCGCCGGGCCGTCGAGGGCGTCGACATCCGCCTGTGTGAGCGGCACCGGGGCGAAGTCGCTGGGCGAGTGGCCGCCCGCGTCGAGCGCGGCCAGCCCCGCCAGGGCCGTTCGGTAGTAGGACCCGATCGTCGCGATGTCGTCGTCGGTGAACATGCCGTCGGGCCAGGAGATGGCGGTGCTCAGCTCGTAGGCGCCGGTCGGGCCGGGCTCGGCGATCGCGTTGAACTCCAGGGCGCGCGGCAGGCGCATCCTCGCGTCCCGCCTCTCTCCCAGCCGGCCGGTGGTACGGGCGAGCTGCCAGTCGCCAGGAGCGCCCGCGTCGAAGCGGCCCAGGTAGTTGAACAGCACCTGGGGTGCGGGCGCCGCGAGGTCGGTGCGGGCCAGGTAGCGCAGGGCGCCGTAGGAGACGCCGTTGTCCGGGACCCGGGACAGGTCCTCCTTGACCGCCTTGAGGGCGGCGGCCAGGTACCGGGGCGCGGTGGGGTCGGCGGCCGGGCCGGGGTCCACGGTCACCGGAAAGAGGGTGGTGAACCAGCCCACGGTCCGCGACAGTTCCGGCTCGAAGCCGGCGGACGGTGCCACGAACCGTCCCTCGCGGCCGTGGCCCTCGAGCTCGATGTGGGCGAACGTCTGGTCCTGGCCGAGGTCCCGGCGCCACCGGGCGAGGGTGACGGCGAGCGCGGTCAGCAGTACGTCGTTGACACCGGCGTGGAACTTGGCCGGTGTCTCGCCCAGCAGCGCGGCCGTGGCCTCAGCGCCGATCGAGACGGTCCGTACCCGCTCCCGTGCGACGGTGTCGGCCTCGGACAGCGCACGCCTGCCCACCGGCTCGTCCGCTCCCGGCAGGGGACGTCGGAAGTACGCGCTGTCCGCGTCGAACGCCGCGCGCTCCAGCAACTGCGTCCAGCGTCGGAACGACGTGCCGGGCGGGGGAAGTTCGATCGGGGTGCCCGAGGCGAGCTGCCGCCATGCCGTGGCCAGATCCTCCATCAGCACCCGCCAGGACACGCCGTCGATCACCACGTGATGGACGACGAGGACCAACTGCCGTGCCTCGCGGCGCCAGACGGCACGCAGCATCGCGCCGCCCGCCGGGTCCAGCCGCTCGGTGGCGAGCGCGACGCACTCGTCGAGCGGCCGGTCGCTCTCCTGCCAGCGCGAGGCCGAGGGGCCCGTCCCGCCGGCCTCGCCGGTCCCGTCCGCCCCGTCCGCTTCCGGGATGTCGAAGCTCCAGCGGTCGCCGCGCACCAGCCTGGCGCGCAGCATGGCGTGCCGGCCGACCAAGGCGGCGAGGATCGCGTCGAGAGCGCCGGCGGTCAGGTCCGCCGGGGTGTTCAGTACCACCGACTGCACGAAGCCGTCGATCGCGTCCGTGGTCTCACCGAGCCACTGCACGATGGGCGATCCCACGACGGAGCCGGTCTCGACGTCGCGGTGGTCCACGACGGCGGTGTCCGCCCGGCTCGCCACGGCCGCCAGCGCCCCCAGGGTGCTGTGGGTGAGGATCTGCCGTGCCGTGACGTGGAGACCCGCGTTCCGCAGTGCGCCCAGGAGCGAGATCGCCAGAATGCTGTCTCCGCCGAGCTGGAAGAAGTCCTGGTCGACGCCGACCTCGTCCAGCCGCAGCAGCGCCGCGACCGCCGCGCACACGGCGCGCTCGTTCCCGGTGGCGGGCTGGACGAGCGAGGCCGTCGCGGTCACCGGCTCGGGCAGCGCCTTCCGGTCGAGCTTGCCGTTCGCCGTGAGGGGGAACGCGTCCATCACGACGATGTGGGCGGGCACCATGTACTCGACCATGTGCGCGCCGGCCCAGGCCTTCACGTCGGCCGCCCGCAGACCGTCGTTCCCGGTGGACGGGATCACGTATCCCACCAGGTAGGTGCCGCCGGCCGCGTTCCTCTTCGCGACGACGCAGGTGTGCCGCACCGCCGGGTGCTCGGCGAGGCCGGCCTCGACGTCCTCGATCTCCAGCCGCATGCCGCGGATCTTGATCTGGTTGTCGGCCCGGCCGAGGAAGTCCAGCGAGCCGTCGGGGGTGTAGCGCGCGAGGTCACCGGTCCGGTAGAGCCGTGAGCCGTCGTTCGCGAAGGGGTTCGCCACGAACCGGGACGCCGTGAGGGCGGGGGCGTTGACGTACCCGCGCCCGAGGAGGAGGCCTCCGGCGTACAGTTCACCGCCGACGCCGACCGGGACCGGGCGCAGCTCGTCGTCCAGTACGTACAACTGGGTGTTGGGGTTGGCCTTGCCGATCGACGTCGACAGGCGTTCCGCCACGCCCCGGTAGACGACGTGCGAGACGCCGATCGTCGCCTCGGCGGGGCCGTACCCGTGGTACATGGGGATGTCGAGCCGGGTACGGAACCGCTCGTACAGCTCCGGGGTCAGCACCTCGCCGCCGCACCACACGTGCCGCAGGCTGTCGAGGCGCCCGGAGTCGCCGGCCATCTCCAGCAGCACGTCCAGCATGGACGACACCAGGTAGGTGAAGGTGACGCGCTGCTCGGCGATCACGCTCAGCAGGTGGTGCGGGTCGCGTTCGCCGCCGGGCCCGAGGACCACGAGCCTCGCACCGGACACCAGTGGCAGGAAGATCTCGTTGATGGAGATGTCGAAGGACAGCGGCGCCTTGAAGAGTGACGCGTCGCCGTGGCCGAAGCCCAGGATCTCGTGGACCTGCCACAGCAGGCGCTCGCTGATCGCCTCGTGCCGGATCATCGCGCCCTTGGGCCGCCCGGTCGAACCGGACGTGAAGATCACGTAGGCCAGGGCGTCGCCGAGGACGGTGACCTCGGGGTCCTCGGCGGGGTGGGACCCGAACCGCCAGTCGCCGAGGTCCACCGCCACGGCTTCCGGTTCGCCCTCGGCGTGCTCGCCCGAGGTGTTGAGCTGCGCCACGACCCGGGCGTCCTCGATGACGACGGCCCGGCGCGCGGCGGGCCAGTGCGGATCGAGCGGCACGAACGCGCAGCCCGCCCGGAGCACGCCGAGCAGTCCGATCACCATGTCGGCGGAGCGTTCCAGGCAGATGCCGACGACCTGTTCGGCGGTGAGCCCGCGTCCGACGAGGTGGTGGGCCAACTGGGCGGACCTCTCGTCCACTTCGCGGTAGGTCAGCGTCCGCCGGTCGTCCACGACGGCTACGGCGTCCGGCCTGGTCCTCGCCTGCTCGCGGAACATCTCCACCAGGGTCGGACGGGCCCGGTCGGCCCCTGTGTCGTTCCATTCGGCCAGTTGCGCGCGCCGCGCCGCCGCACTGGACGGCCCGATGGTGCCGAGGGGCCGGTCCGGGAAGTCGGCCAGGTCGTCCAGCGCGAGCTGGGCGTCGTCCGGTAGGACGCCTTCCGGGAGACGGATGCTCCGGCAGTCCGGTCCGACACCCCAGTCGCGGGGCGCCGAGCCGCCGTTGTCGACCCATCCGAGGACGTCGGCGAACAGGGTGTTCGGGGTGAGGTCGATGCCGTCGGGGCTCCGGCCCGTCGCCCAGTACGACAGTCCGACGGCGCATGCCCCGGCGATGGTCCGGTCGGAGAAGTCGCCGGTGCGGCGGCGTATGCCGGTCAGGTGCGCGGGGGAAAGCAGAACGAGACGAGCGGTCGGTTCCGTCATCGAAGACTCAACGCCCCTTCCAAGGAATGAAGGCAGAGTAACTTAGCCAAGCCTTACCTAACTACCCTCTCGCCAGGCTCGCCACAGCCGCGCGTACCGGCCGCCCAGAGCGACCAACTCCTCGTGCGTTCCCTCCTCCACGACGCGTCCCGCGTCCAGCACGGCGATCCGGTCGGCGGCCATCGCCTGGGTCAGCCGGTGCGCCACGAACAGCGTGGTCCGGCCCGAGCAGGCGGCCAGCACGGCCCGCTCCAGCTCGGCGGCGCCCTCGCTGCCCGCCTCCGCGGTCGACTCGTCCAGGACCACCACGGGCGACCTGCTCAGCACCAGCCGGGCGAGGGCGATCTGGGCGACCTTGGTGACGTCGAGCCGCTCGCCGCCTTCACCGACCAGGGTGTCCATCCCCTCGGGCAGCGCTTCGACCCACGCGGCGGCGCCCACCGTGCGCAGGGCGTCCGCGAGTTCGCCGTCGGTCGCCTCCGGCGCGGCCAGCCGCAGGTCGTCGGCGAGCGGACCGGAGAACACGTGCGTCTCCTGGGTCAGGATGCTCACCAGGGCCCGCGCCCCGGCCTCGTCCACACCGGCGAGATCGGTCGGCCCGACGCGCACCGACCCTGCCTGCGGGGTCCCGATGCCCGCGATCAGCGCGGCCAGGGTCGACTTGCCCGCGCCCGTCGCGCCCACCAGGGCGAGCGAACCGCCCGCCGGGATCGTCAGGTCGACGTCCCTCAGGACCGGCTCCTCGGCGCCGGGGTAGGCGAACGTCAGCCCTTCCACCGTCACCGGGTACGCGGTGGCGGCGCCCGCCGCCTCGACCGACGCGTCACCCACCAGCCGGACCTCCGTGTCCTCCCCCACCACCCCGACCAGCCGGGTCAGACTCGCACCCGACTTCTGCGCCTCGTCGAAGGTGAACATGATGGCGCCCAGCGGGGTGAACAGCCGGTGGAACAGCAGCGGGGCGGCCGACACCTCGCCCAGACTGGCCGCGTCGGCCTCCAGCAGGGCGTAACCCACCACGATGATCAGGGTCAGCCCGATGAACTCGGCGCGGTTCTCCCTGCCGACGAACCGGCCGAAGAACCGGAACACCTCGATACCGAGATCGCGCACCCGCCAGGACTCGGTGGTGACCTTGTCGCGGAAGGCGTCCTCCAGACGGTACGCCCGGACCGTGTCGATTCCGTCCAGACCGCTTATCAGGGCCTGCGCGCGGTCGGCCTGGGCCGCCCGCTGCTTCCGGTAGAGCGGGGCGGACCGGGGAAGGTACCAGCGCAGCGCCAGCGCGTACGCGGGAAGCGCGCCGGCGCCCGCCAGGCCGAGCCGCCAGTCCAGTCCGAACATGCCCGCCGTGGCGATGGCGACCAGCACGCCCGCCGAGAACACCGTGGGGACGGCCGTCCGGATGCCCTTGGAGATCACGGCCACGTCGTCACCGACCCGGGACAGCACGTCCCCCCGGCCGACCTCCTCGATCCGGGTGCTGGGCATCCCCAGCACCGCCCGGACGGCACCTTCCCGCAGCCGCGCGAGCAGATCGGCGCCCAGCCTCCCGATCAGGTAGGTCGACGCCGCGGTGGCCGCCGCGCCGAGCAGCGCGGCGGCCACCATCAGGGCCCCGATCGTCACCAGGACCGACTGCGATCCGCCCTGGACCACTTCGTCGACCACCCGGCCGAGCAGGAGCACCGGGAGCACCTGGAGCGCCGCCCCGGCCACCGTGGTGAGTACGGTGGCGGCCGTCAGCCACGGCACCTCGCGGCAGTGCGCCGCGACCCATCGGGTGGCCTCGCGCCCGGTCGCCGTACGCAGCGTCGCCGGGGCGAGGCGTGTGTCGGTGCTGCTCACACCTACCCGACCGACTTGACGAGCTCGTCGATCGCGTACGGCATGGAGAGCATGGTGCCCTGGGAAATGGCCGCTCCGACCGCCGGGCCCTCACTGTCCAGCAGGTACGACACCTTGCCGTTCTTGACGGCGTCCAGGTTGGTGAACAGCTTGAACTTCTTGAGCGCGTCCTGGTCCGCCTTGTCGTTGATGACGAAGATGCGGTCGACGTCGACCAGGTCGACCCGCTCCGGGGAGAGCTTCGTGTAGAAGTTGCCGTCGGCGACCTCGTCGATCGCGGTCTGGTACGCGAAGCCGATTCCCGTCACCAGCCGGCCGCGCACGTCGGTGGAGGTGAACGGCGCCACCGAGTCCTCGTACCAGGACAGGACGACGGCCGTCTGACTCGCGAGCTCGGGATGCGCCGTCTTGGCCGCGTCGAGCTTGCCCTCGATGTCCGCCACCATCTTCTCGCCCTCCTCGGCCTTGCCGAGCGCCTTGGCGATGTGGAGCGCGTTGTCCTGCCACGGCGCGCTGAACGGCTCCTTCTCGGCCTTGGTGCGGCCCACCGTCGGAGCGATCCTGGAGAGCTTGTCGTAGGCGGCCTGGTCGATCTCCGAGTAGACCGCGATGATCAGGTCCGGCCGCAGGGCGGCGATCTTCTCGTAGTTGGGGCCGGAGTCGCCGTTCTTCATGACGACCTCGGGCTTGGTGTCCCCCCACTTGTCCTTGACCCAGGGCCACTGGGTGTTGATGTCGGGACTCCGGCCCGCCGGGTTCGGGTACTGGTCGACCATGCCGACCGGCTTGATGCCGAACGCCAGGATGGTCTGGTCGTCCGTGTAGCCGACGGAGACGACCCGCTCGGGAGCCTCGGTGACCTTCGTGGTCCCGAACGCGTGCTCCACGGTGACCGGGAAGGCACCGGCTGCGGCGGCCGGGGTGTCGTCGCCCGTCTTGTCCGCCGAGTCGTTCGAGTCGGAACCGCACCCCGCAAGGAGGCCTGCGCCGAGTGCGGCGGCGGACAGCGCCGCCGCCAACCGCCGCCAGGGCTTCATACGCGTCGTTCTGAGGAGCATCCGGAGATCCCTTGCTGTCGCGCTGTCCACTGCGCCCCCGTCTAAGGGCAGCAAACCTTATCGCGCCCGAGTGAGGTTAGCCTACCCTCACTACTGCAACTCGGTTGGTACTCGCCCGAGTTCGGCGTGGGCGCGCCCGATCGGCACGATGAGCGGCCGGTCCCCGACCGGGTCGTCGATCACCTTGGCCCGCAGTCCGAAGGCGTCGTGCAGCAGCTCGGCGCTGATCACGTCACGCGGGTGGCCCTGCGCCAGGACCGCTCCCTCCCGCATCACGACGAGGTTGTCGCTGTACCGCGTGGCCAGGTTGAGGTCGTGCAGCACCATGACCACGGTGCAGCCCGACTCGTGCAGGTCGTCCACCAGGTCGAGCACGTCGATCGCGTGCGCCAGGTCGAGGTAGGTGGTCGGCTCGTCCAGCAGCAGCAGGTCGGTGCCCTGGGCCAGGGTCATCGAGATCCAGACGCGCTGACGCTGACCGCCGGAGAGCGAGTCGACCGGGCGGTCGGCCAGGTCGGACACCCCGGTCATGGCCAGTGCACGCTCCACGACGGCGGCGTCGTCCGACGACCACTGCCGCAGCCAGCTCTGGTGCGGGTGACGGCCCCTGGCGACCAGGTCGGACACCGTCAGGCCGTCGGGCGCGACCGGCGCCTGGGGCAGCAGGCCGAGCTTCTTCGCCACGTCCCTGGTACGGAGCCCGGCGATGTCCTCGCCGTCGAGCACGACTGTCCCCCTGGCCGGCTTGAGCAGCCGGGACAGCGTCCGCAGCAGGGTCGACTTCCCGCAGCCGTTGGGGCCGATGATCGTGGTGATCACCCCGGGCGGGATCGCCACGTCCAGATCGTCGATGACGGTCCGGGTGCCGTACCCGACCGTGACCCCCCGGGCTGCCAGCCGTGAGGCACCATCGACTCCGGACTCGGTCGCGGTGATGGACTGAACGACCACAAGGCCCCCTTGTTTAGGCTCGCCTTACTTTGTACCAGCTATCTGCGGTTCGCCCGCACCAGCAGATGGACGAGGAAGGGGCCGCCGATCGCGGCGGTGACCACACCGACCGGGAGGGAGACCGGCAGGGCCGTGCGCGCGATCAGGTCCGAGCCGATCAACAGCAGTGCTCCCACCATGCCGGAAGCCACCAACGGCGGCGTCGGGCACCTCGCCAGACGCATCGCCACCTGCGGAGCCACCAGCGCGACGAACGGGACCGGACCCGCGGCGCTCACCGCCACGCCGGCCAGCAGCACCGCGCACAGCAGCAGGACCGCCCGCACCATCGAGAACCGGACGCCGAGGCCCGCGGCGACCTCGTCGCCGAAGTGCATCGGCTTGAACTGGAACGCGACGCATGACACCACGACCAGAAGGCCGAGCGTGCCCCACAGCGCCACCCACACCTCGTTCCACCCCCGGTTGTCCAGCGAGCCGACCAGCCACGCCTGGGCCCGGGCCACGTCCCTGATGTCGGCCTCGACCAGCAGCCAGGTCGTGATGGCCTGCATCACGGCGCTCACCGAGATGCCGATGAGGATGAGCCGGAAGCCGTCGATCCCGCGCCGCCATGCCAGGAAGTACACCAGCAGGCCGGTGCCGAGACCGCCCGCGAGCGCGGCCGCGGACAGGCCCACGGTGTCGACGATCGCGGCGGCGGTGCCGCCCGACACGGTCACCAGGAACACCGCGACCGCACTGGCACCGCTGGTGATGCCCAGGATGTCCGGGCTGGCCAGCGGATTGCGCGCGATGGACTGCGTGAGTGCCCCGGACACACCCAGCGCGATCCCCACGACGAGGCCGGCGAGGGCGCGGGGCATCCGCAGGTCCATGATCACGAACTCGTCGACCTGCTCACCCCGGCCGAAGATGGTGGCGACCACCCGGGGCAGGGCGATGGGGAAGTCCCCGACACCGATGGACAGGCAGAACACCAGGAAGACCGCCGCCGTCAGCAGCAGCGTGACGCACGCGATCCAGGGCCGCCACACGAAGGACACGTGTCCGAGCCGCACACCGGGCGTCAGGGCCGGCCTCACTTCCGCCCCGTCGGCCTTCATGTCAGCCCCGTTCGCCTTCACATCCGCCCCGCTCATGCGTTCTTGAACTTTCCGCGCCATACGAGAGCCGCGAAGAACGGGGCCCCCAGGAGAGCGACGAGGACACCCGCGTCCAGCTCCCCCGGCCGCACCACCAGACGGCCCACGATGTCGCAGACCAGCAGGACGACGGCGCCGAGCAGCCCCGCGTACGGCACCAGCCAGCGGTAGTCCGGCCCGGTCAGATACCGGGCCACGTGGGCCACCATGAGGCCGATGAACGCGATGGGGCCGCACGCCGCCGTCGCCGCGCCCGCCAGCAGGGTGATGGCGACGATGCCGACGGTCCGGGTCAGCGCGATGTTCACCCCCAGGCCCCGCGCCACGTCGTCACCCAGGTTGAGCAGGTTGACGGCGGGCAGCGTGGTCAGCGCCAGCACCAGCCCGACCGCGATGAACGCGGTGACCGGCCAGATGACGTCGAACCCGACACCGGCGACCGAGCCCGCGTTCCAGAACCGCAGCGCATTGAGCGAGGCCTTGTCCGTCAGCGCGACCGCCGTGGTCATCGCCGCGAGGAACACGGTGACGCCCTGCCCGGCCAGGGCGAGCGTCAACGGGTTGCCGGCGCCCCGGCCGATGCTCGACAGCCCGAACACGACCACACCCGCGACCGCCGCGCCGAGGAAGGCGAACCAGACGTACTGGAACGGGTCGGTGAGCCCGAACAGCGCGATCCCCGACACCACGGCGAACGAGGCGCCGGAGTTCACGCCCAGCAGGCCCGTGTCGGCGATCGGATTGCGCGTGTACCCCTGGATCAGTGCTCCGCCGATCCCCAGGGCGACTCCCGCCACGGTCGCGAGCACCGTGCGGGGCAGCCGCACGGTCCGCACGATGAGCCTGATCTCGGTGAGTCGCTGGTCGGGGTCGGGCGCCGCGAACAGCCCGTGCCACACCTCGGCAGGACTCAACGCGCGCGCACCGACGGTCAGCGACACCGCCCCCGCGGCCACGAGCACCACCACAAGCACACCCAAACCCGCAACCCGCCGTCGGCGGGCCGTCGTTGCGCCCCCGGGCGTGGGGCGTTCAACCGCAGTCGTGGCCATAGCGACGTACACTAACGGGCGGTGGTGCCGGTTCCGTCGGCAACCGTGCGGACCGCGTCGGACGCGGACTTGAGCCCCCGGTCGAGGAGGGATTCCAGGATTTCCCCGACCCTGATGGCGGTGTTGGACAGCAGGGACGACGTGATGCCGTGGGTGTGCTCCGTGCCGCCCTGCAGGTAGATGCCGCAGTGCAGGCCGGGGTCGGTCGCGACGCGGTAGTCGCGCTCCACGCGGACCCGGCCCTCGTCGTCACGCAGGCAGTGCTCCGCGACCTCGCCGAGCAGACCGAGGGGGTCGGCCCGCCCATACCCGGTGGCGAAGACCACGACGTCCGCGTCCAGGAGGGTTTCCTCGCCGGTGACCAGGGACGTCACGGTGACACGGACCTTGTCCGGCGTCTCCTTGACGTCCGTGAGCCGGGACACGTTGAGGAAGCGCAGCCGCTCGGTACCGAGGACCTTCTCCCGGTACGTCTGCCGGTACAGGTCGTCGATCAGGTCGATGTCCACCACGGAGTAGTTGGTGTTGCCGTGGTAGTCCATCAGCCGGCGTTTCACGCCTGCGGGCGCGGCGAAGTAGTCGTCGACGGCGGCGGGGTCGAAGATCCGGTTGGCGAAACCGCTGTCGTCCGCGGGGCTGTAGCCGTAGCGGCTGAAGACGGCGCAGATCTCTGCTCCGGGGAAGCGGCGGTGCAGGTAGGCGACGTTCTCCGCGGCGCTCTGGCCGGCGCCGACGACGACGAACCGAGCGGGTGAGGTGCCCTCCAGCCCGTCGACCTTCGCCAGCAGGTCGGAGGTGTGCCAGACCCGGTCGCCACGCTCCACACCCTCCGGCAGGAAGGGACGCAGCCCGGTGCCGATGACGAGGTTGCGGGCCCGGTGAACCTCGAGTCCCTCTCCCGAGCGGACCGTCACCTCGAGGTGGTGCACGGCTCCGTCCCGCCCGACGGGTGCGACGCCGACGACCTCGTGGCCGTAGGAGACCATGTCGTCGACCTTGGCCGCGGCCCACTCGAAGTAGTCGTGGAACTCCACCCGCAGGGGGAAGAGGTTCTTGTGGTTGATGAAGTCGATCAGCCGTCCCTTGCTCTGCAGGTAGCAGAGGAAACTGAACTCGCTGGCCGGGTTCCGCAGGGTCACCAGGTCTTTCAGGAAGGACACCTGCATGGTCGCGTCGTCGATCAGCATGCCGCGGTGCCAGCCGAAGCGCGGCTGCTGCTCGAAGAAGCGAGCGGTGATCGTCTCCTGCCCGTCTGCGCGTGCGTGGTGCTCGCCGATCGCGATCGCCATGGCGACATTGGACGGTCCGAAGCCGATGCCAATGAGGTCGTGGACCGGTGTTGCGTCATCAGGAAGAACCTGTGACATGTCACTCCCATCGTGCGGGACAGTCGCCTGTCAAACGTGGGGGATTGCCGAACCGGGACATGCCGACGGAGCGGCCGCCGGAAACTTAGGTGAGCCTAAGCTAATATCCCGAGGCTGTCGATAGGGCAAGTTCGCGGTCCCCGCCGTCAACTGGGGTGCCACGCGCGGCCGTTGTGGACTAAGGTAAGCCTTGCTTTACTTGCCCGGGCCGTCCCCTGTCTCGAGGAGGAACCCCATGCGGGTCGTCATGTTCGGTTACCAGACGTGGGGGCACCGCACCCTGCAAGCCCTCCTGGACTCCGAACACGACGTGGTGCTGGTCGTGACACACCCCAAGAGCGAGCACGCGTACGAGAAGATCTGGAGCGACTCCGTCGCCGACCTCGCCGAAGAGCACGGCGTTCCGGTGCTGATCCGCAACCGCCCCGACGACGACGAGCTGTTCGAGCGCCTCGAGCAGGCCGACCCGGACATCATCGTGGCCAACAACTGGCGCACCTGGATCCCTCCGCGCATCTTCAACCTCCCGCGCCACGGCACGCTCAACGTCCACGACTCGCTGCTGCCGAAGTACGCCGGCTTCTCCCCGCTGATCTGGGCTCTGATCAACGGGGAGACCGAAGTGGGCGTCACCGCGCACATGATGAACGACGAACTCGACGCCGGCGACATCGTCCGGCAGGAGGCGGTGCCGGTCGGACCGTCGGACACCGCCACCGATCTGTTCCACAAGACCGTCGACCTCATCGCCCCGGTCACCACCGGCGCACTCGCCCTCATCGCCGCCGGGCAGACGGAGTTCACCCCGCAGGACCGGTCCCGGGCGAGCTTCTTCCACAAGCGGTCCGCCGAGGACATCCGCATCGACTGGAGCTGGCCGGCCGAAGACCTGGAACGCCTGGTCCGCGCCCAGTCCGAGCCCTACCCCAGCGCCTTCACCTTCCACCGGGGCAGGCGGCTCGAGGTCCTCGCCGCCGTGGTGTCCCAGGGCCGTTACGGCGGCACGCCCGGCCGCGTCTTCTACCGTGAGGGCGACGCCGTGGTGATCGTCGCCGGCGCCGACGCCCGCACCGGCCGCAACCGGGGCCTCGCCATCACACGGGTACGGACGGAGGACGGACGGGAGCTGTCCGCGACGGAGTACTTCACCTCCATGGGCGGCTACTTGACCAGCCACCCCTGACGGCACCCCCGCCGTAGGGTGGGGCTGTGATCACGTCGGCCCCGACCCTGCTCCCGGTGAACGCGACCCTCGGCGTCGCACTCGCCCTGCTGCTCGTCGCCGGCGCGGCGGTCGCGGCGTCGGCCCGGCTCGGGCACACCCGCGCGATCGTCACCGCCGGGCTCCGGGCGACCGTCCAGCTGGCCGCGGTCGCGGTCGTCGTCCGGTGGGCGTTCGGCTCCCGCGCACTGCTCTTCGCGTTCGTCGCCATGATGTTCGCGGTGGCGACACGGACGGCCGGCCGCCGCATCACCGGCAACCGCACCTGGTGGTGGGCCGCGGTACCGATCGGTCTCGCCGTGTTCCCGGTCGTCCTGCTGCTCGTGGCCATCGGACTGCTCCCGGTCAAGGGCATCGCGCTGATCCCCGTGACCGGCATCCTCATCGGGGGCGCGCTGACGGCGACGGTGCTCGCCGGACGGCGTGCCCTGGAGGAGCTGGAGACACGGCACGGCGAGGTGGAGGCGGCGTTGTCCCTCGGGCTCCCGGACCGGGAGGCGCGGCTGGAGATCGCCCGGCCGTCGGCCGCCGGTGCCCTGATCCCGGCACTCGACCAGACCAGAACGGTGGGGCTGGTCACCCTGCCCGGCGCGTTCATCGGCATGCTCCTCGGCGGAGCCTCACCCCTGCTGGCCGGGGCGGTCCAGCTGTTCGTACTGGTCGCGCTGCTGGCGGTGGAGTCCGTCGCGATCGCGATCGTGCTGGAGCTGGTGGCGCGCGCCAAGCTCAGCAGGCAGGCGCGCGGTGCGTGACGTCGGGACACCGGTGAGGGCCCGGTCGTCATGCGCCGGGCCCTCACACACTGCTGCTCCGGCGCCGTCAGCCCCCGCTCTTGCGCCGGAACGACCGCTGGCTCGCGGCCGGACCGTGTGCGCCGCGGATCTTCGACGCGTCGGGGTGCGCGGCGAGGGCCGCGGCCTCCGCCTGCTTCCCGCGTTTGCGCTCCAGGGCCTGACGGAACTTGCCCTTCAGGTCGTACTGGCCGTCCTCGTCGGGCGTCAGGGCAGAGCCCTCGACCTCGGCCGACTCCGAACCTGCTTGCGATGAAGACTCTGCAGCCATGGGACCTCCTGGGTTCGGACAACAGGACCACAGCTTGTCATGCCGACCGCCGCCCGGGGTACCGCCCCCGCCCCGCCGTGCGCCGGGGCCGTCACCGGCGGCCGCCCGGAACCACCGTGAACGTCCCGGGACCGGCCGGCAGCGCCACCGTGTACTGGCGCAGGTACGTGTCCAGGTACGGTGAGCGGTCGCCGGGGGTGGCCACGTCGTCGGCCGGGTCGTCCAGGGCCAGCCGGAGCCTGGCTCCCTTCACCTCGACGGTCTCGCCGGAGGGCGCGTCGCGCCACGAGCCGGTCTGGACGGAACCGATCTCCACGGCCAGGACGTGCCCCGCCGCCAGCGTCCAGTCGGTCGCCTTCAGGTCGACGGACAGCCGGCCCGAGTCCACCAGGGAGACCTGTTCGTCGAACATGACGGCGGTGCCGTCCGGGGCGACGTCGTACAGCTTGAGCATGACGTTGCCCTCGCCCTTGGCCGTCAGGGTGACCTGCGGGGTGCCGGTGACGCGTACGGCCTTCTTCAGGGGCTTCGACCACACGAAGAAGCTGGAGGTGACCTCACCGGCCTGCTGGCGTTCCGCCAGTTCTCCGGCCAGTCCCTCGGGGGCCGGCCGTTCGGTCGCGGGCGCGTTCTCCATGTCCCACTCGCCGTCCGGCCGTGCGGGCGCCTGCGGTGCCGGCCGGCCGGTCGCGGTCAGGGCCGCTCGGGCGGACGCACCGCCGTCGTCCACGTAAGAGCCGCCGCCGAGCCGAAGGGTGACCGACCGCTCGGTGACGGGCCATGTGCGCTGGGCGCGCCAGGCGCCGGTGGAGTCCTCGACGGCGTAGGCCGGGTAACGCACCGTCGGCCGGATGCCCTTGAGGTACTGGTCGTAGAAGGACAGGGTCTCGTCGTACCAGCCTTCGCGGCCCATCGCGAGGCGTCCGTCGGGAGTGCGGTCGCCGCCGCGGACGTGGTCCCACTGGCCGAGCCAGCCGCGTTCGGGGCCCTTGTGGTTGTCGAGGTACTCCTCCATCTCCTCGGGTTTGGTGTTGTTCTCGATGAAGCCCTGCGTGACGAACAGCGGTGTGTCGCTGCCCCTGGCCATGCGGGCCAGGTCGCGGGAGGTCCAGTGCTCGTCCCGCTGGTCGGATATCCGGTATCCGGCCGAGTTCTCGGTCAGGCACTCCGGGTGGCGCTCCTCGTACCGGGCGTTGGCCCGGTACCGGGGATCGTCGTCCGCCATCGGAGGCATCGTGGCGATGGAGTTGTACGCACCGGCGGTCCCGGTCACGTTGGGCCGGGGCACGCCGTTGGAATAGATGTACTGGTACATGTCCCACAGGGGTTCCTGGGCGACGACGGCCTTGAGCGCGCGCTGGTCCAGGTTGTTGCCGATGAGGCCCGTGACGGCGTCGTACGACTTGCCGTACATGCCCACCGCGCCGGTGGACCACGGCTGCTTCGCGGCCCAGTCGACCGCGGCCCGGACGTCGGCCTGTTCTCCGGGGCCGCCCCAGTCGAGGCAGCCGGTGGAGCCGCCGAAGCCGCGCAGGTCCACCATGACGAAGGCGTAGCCCTGGTCGAACAGGTCGGTGCCCTCGATGAAGTCCTGGAAGCGGGCCGAGGGACCGGTGCGGGTCCAGCCCTCCGGACCGGTCTGCCCGGAGTGGGCGAAGTACGGGCCGACCGACAGGATGACCGGCACCTTCTGGCCTCTGGCCAGTCCCTCGGGCAGCAGGACGTCCGCGTGCAGTTGGGTGCCGGAGCCGTCCGAGGACGGGAAGTAGTGCTGCGTCCAGACCGAGCCCTCCGGGACGCGGTCGTTCTCCTCGTGCGTGACGGGGCCGGTCGCGGTGGCGGCCGGCCCGACCCCCGCGTCGTGTGCCGCTGCGGCGGGACCGGCGAGGCCGACGGTCAGGGCGAGGGTGGCGACGAGGGCCGAGGTGGTGCGGACGGACGCGCGACGTGCTCTCACATGCTCCTCCTTGAACGGTGGGTGCAGGTGGTGCAGGTGGTGCAGGTCTAGCAGCGATGGCCCCGTACGTCGATGGGGCGTCAAGTTCCTTACGTGTCGGAGGCGTTCGGCGTGCACCGTTGATCGGCTGTCGGCAGACCGTCGCCCGCCTGGCGCCTCGCCGTTCTCGTATTCGACCGCTTGCCGCCCTCAGTTCCGCAGCTCTTCGAGGCGTTGGAGTGCGTCGGCCACCGATTCCCGGTCCTCCGCGGTGAGAGGGACCGCGGCGGCCCGGGCGAGCGCCGTGGCCGTGGTCTCCTCGTCGGCGAGACGCCCGGCGACGTCCGCTCGCAGCACGAGCAGGCGGAACAACTGGGTGGGCGTGGGCCGCTCGTCCTCGAGGTGAAGGACCCGGTCGATGACCTTCGCGGCGCCCGCCGGGTCCTCCTTCGAGTCCGCGAGGAGGCAGGCGTGGTGCAGGGCACGGGCGAAAGTCCCCTCGGGGGCGCGCCGGTGGTGCCGGTCCTCGCTCGTGCGCTGCCCGATGCGGATGCAGTTGCCGCCCGGATCGGTCATGAGGAACTGCCGCACGCCGTACGACATGTCCTTGAGCGGCCCGATACGCGGCAGCCCTCGCGTGGGGACCCTCCCGCGGGCCGCCTTGAGTCCCGCTCGGAAGGCGGCGTGGAGGCCGTCGACGTCATCGGTCAGGACGTAGCACGTACTGACCGACTCGGCCGGCTCGTGCGTTCTCATCCCGAAGAACTGCAGCTCGATGCCGCCGCGTTCCACGACCGCGTACGGGTTGGGGCTCTTCTGCCGGAACGTCACCTCGAAGCCGAGAGCGGTGTAGAAGTCGAGGACGGGCTGGATGGTCCGGCACGGCAGGATCGGAATGGTCTTCTCAGTCACGCCCTCAATCTAATCAACTTTGACTACCGAGGGGTGGAGTTCGCACAGATCACGCGCCATGACGGCAGCCCGCCGAAGCCCGCACTCAGGAAGCAGTGAACTCCGGTACGGCACCCTCCGGGCCACGGGCGCGGGCGCGGCACCCTCGTCGGCGACCGAGCCGGACCGCCCGGCGGACGGACCGGGTGGAATCGCCCGCACCTCGATGCCTGCCTAAGGTTGGGCAGGCCGACGGAACCAGGGTTCTTGCCGACCGCAGGAAGGTGGGGCGACATGGCGCGCAGTGTCGAATCGATCCGGCGAGCCGTTCTCGGCGCTCTCGGCGCCGTGCTGGTGGTGATCGGCGCCGCCCTGCTGGTGCTGCCCGGACCGGGCCTGCTGCTCGTGTTCGCGGGGATGGTGCTGCTGGCGCGCGCCGTCCCGGCCCTGGACCGGTTCGTCGCCCCCGTTCGCAGACAGGCGATGCGGGCGGCCGAGGAGAGCGTCTCCTCACCCTGGCGTATCGCGGGCTCGATTCTGGTGGGGCTGCTCCTCATCGTCGCGGGTGTCGTGTGGGGAGCGCTTCCCCAACTGCCGTACTCCGGATGGGGCACCGGAGCGAGCCTGATCATCTCGGGCGTCATCCTGTTCGCCCTGCTCGGCTGGACCCACCGGCGGAATCACGCGGCCCGCGGCAGGCCCTGACCCCCCGTCGGCACAGAGAGCAACGAGCGGGCGATTCCAGGTGTGCGACGCCCGTGGTCACTGCCGCGCGATCGCAGCGAGCGGTCCGGTCTCCTGCACCCGTTGACCAAACGGAACAACGTTCCGTATATTAACGGGACAACGTTCCGCTTCGTTCGACAGAAGCCGGACGTCCCACTGCACCCACCCGCCCGCCGGCCGGACGACACCGGCCGTCGCCGCCATCGAACGGACATACGCATCATGAGTGCACCGACCTCCCTACCCGACATCGCCGGCTCGCCCACTCGCGTCCTCTCGGTCGCTCCGGTCGTACTGCCGGCCCCGGGGCGGGCCGTGGACCTGGAGGTGCGGGTCTCCGCACCCGTGACCGGGAGCGACCTGCCGGTCATCCTCCTCTCGCACGGGCAGGGCTACTCGAACCACCTCTCCTCGCTGAACGGCTACGCTCCCCTCGCCCACCACTGGGCAGCGCACGGCTTCGTCGTCGTCCAGCCCACCCACCTGAGCTCCAGGACGCTGCGGCTGGACCCCGAAACCCCTGGGGCCCCGCTGTTCTGGCGATCGCGGGCCGAGGACATGACACGCGTCCTCGACCAGCTCGACGTACTGGAAGCCGCCGTCCCGCAGCTTCTCGGACGCCTGGACCGCAGCAGGGTCGCCGTGGCCGGGCACTCGATGGGCGGCCACACCGCGAGCCTGCTGCTGGGCGCCCGGCTCACCGATCCGGACGACGGAACGGAAGCGAACCTGGCCGACCCCCGGATCAAGGCGGGCGTCCTGCTCGCCGCGCCCGGCCGGGGCGGCGACGCCCTCAGCGAGTCCGCCGCCGAGAACTTCTCCTTCCTGCTGACCACCGACTTCTCCCAGATGACGACGCCCGCGCTCGTGGTCGCCGGCGACAAGGACGACTCCGCCCACCTGACGGTCCGCGGGGCGGAGTGGCACGCCGATCCGTACGTCCTCGCCCCCGGCCCCAAGTCCCTGCTCACCCTGTTCGACGCGGAACACGGGCTCGGCGGGGTCGCCGGCTACGACGTCGCCGAGACCACGGACGAGAATCCCGAGCGGGTGGCCGCGGTCCAGCGGCTCACCTGCGCTTACCTGCGCAGCGAGCTGTATCCCGGGGACCCCTCCTGGCAGGCGGCGCGTGACGAGCTCACGGCCGGACCGAACCCGTTCGGACGGGTCGAGTCCAAGTAGGCCGCCGCCGGCCTCAGCCGAGGCCCTCCCCGAGGGCCGAGACGACGGCCGGTCCGTAACCGGCCGAGGCCAGGGGCCGGCGGATGTCCGCCTCCAGGTCGGGGACGTGGCCGACCAGGACGTCGGCGGGCCCGTGCAGCCGTACCCGGCCGAGCGCCGCGGGCAGCAGTACCGTCTCCGCACGGCCCAGCCCCTCCGTCCACGTACCGCAGGTGAAGGAGGCCGGCGCACCCGCGTTGCTGACCACGAGGGCGGTCGTGTACGAGTGCTCCAGCACGGCATGGGCCCGCACCTGCCACCGTTCGAGGGCGAAGCAGGGGCCCGCACACAGGATCACCCGCTGAGCGTCTTCGTGGGCCGGAAGGCGCAGACCGGGAACGAACTCCGGCCGTGGATCCGCTTTCCACTGCTTCAGCAGGGCGTCGATGTTGGCGTGCCACTGCTCGTCGTCGAGGGCGCTCCCGTCCTCCATACGGTGCGGCATGGCGTGTTCCTGGAGGTCCGAGGTCTGTTCGATCTCGTAGACGAGTGTGCCCGGGCCGAAACTGTGCACGGTGCCGGCCGGGACGTACAGCGTCTGCCCGGCACGCACGGGCAGACGTCGCAGTGCGGCGTCGAAGTCCTGCTCCAGCAGGGCCTGCCGCAACCGCTCCCTCCCTACACCCGGCCGTACGCCCACCAGCGCGGTGGCACCCGGTTCGGCCTCGAGGACGTGCCAGGCCTCGGTCTTGCCGTTGGGCTCACCCCGCTCGCGTGCGGCCTCGTCGTCCGGGTGGAGGTGCACCGGCAGCGGGGCGGCGGCGTCGATGAACTTCGTCAGGAGCGGAAAGCGCGGGCCACGCCAGTCCCGCCCCACGAGGCTTCGCGGGTGTGCGAGGGCCAGCTCCCGCAGGGAGGTGCCGGCCAGTGCCCCCTCCCGCACCCGCGCCCCGTCGCCGTCGACGTCGCTGACCTCCCAGGTCTCGGCGATCCGTCCGGCGGGAAGCCCCTGGCGTCCGAGGCGGTCGGCGATGGCCCGGCCGCCGAAGACGTGCTGCTTGACGGGCGTGGTCAGCCGCAGCGGGTACCAGTCCACGTCCGGCCTCGTCACAGGATCGGCCGGCCTCCGGTGACCGCGACCCGGGCCCCGGAGACGTAGCTGCTCTCGTCGGAGGCCAGCAGGACGTACACCGGCGCCACCTCGGCGGGCTGCCCCGGCCGGCCCATCGGGACGTCCCGGCCGAAGCTCTCCACCTGCCCGGCCGGCATGGTCGACGGGATCAGCGGGGTCCAGATCGGGCCCGGCGCGACGCTGTTGACCCGGATGCCCTTCCCCGCCAGCAGCTGGGCCGCCGCGCCGGCGAAGTTGGCGATCCCGGCCTTCGTGACGTCGTAGGGCAGGAGTTGCGGCGGCGGGGAGTCGGAGTTGACCGAGGTGGTGGCGATGATCGAGCCGCCCGACGGCATGTGCGGCACGGCGGCCTTGGAGAGGTGGAACAGTGCGCTGAGATTCACCGCGAGGGTGTGGTCCCACTCCTCGTCCGGGATGTCCTCGAGCGACTCGCGGGTCATCTGGTAGGCCGCGTTGGGGACCAGTACGTCGATGCGGCCGAACGTGTCCACGGCCGTACGCACCACCGCCCGGCAGTGCTCCGGGTCCGCGAGGTCGCCGGGGACCAGGACCGCCTTGCGCCCGGCTTCCTCGACCCACCGCGCGGTCTCGCGGGCGTCGTCGTGTTCGTCGAGGTAGGAGATCAGTACGTCGGCGCCCTCGCGGGCGAAGGCGATGGCGACCGCCCGCCCGATGCCGCTGTCGGCGCCGGTGATCACTGCCGCCTTCCCCGACAGGCGGCCCGATCCCCGGTAGCTCTCCTCACCGTGGTCCGGCCGGGGCCGCATCCGGTCGGTGTCTCCGGGGGGCGTCTGCTGCTGTGCGGGCTGGCTCACTTGGAACTCCTGCCGTCGAGGTGCGTGAGGGCTGTCCGCGGACGGTCACCGCCGGGCCGCGGTGACGCCGGGACCGGTGTCCGTGTAGCCGCATGGGGGTGGTTCCATGCCTGGCCGCCCCTGCCCGTGTCTGCCCGCGCCTGCTCACGCCTGCTCATCCCTGCCCGTGTTCATCCATGCCTGCTCCCTGCCTTGTCGGTCGTGTGCGCGGTTGGTGACCACGCGAGGGCCGGGTACCTGTCAACGATCACGGCACCGCAGGCCGGCGACAGGAGAGGTGGCATCACCATGAACGCACGACCCGGCACGGCCCTGGTCACGGGAGCCTCCTCGGGCATCGGCGCGGCCTACGCCGCACGACTGGCCGCCCAGGGGTGGGACACCGTCCTCGTGGCCCGCAGGGCGCAGCGGCTCGACGACCTGGCGCGGCGGCTGCGCGCGGAGACGGCCACGACGGTGGAGACAGTCGTGGCCGACCTGTCCGAACCGGACGACGTGGCACGGGTGGCGCGCCGCGCGGCGGACGACGACGTCGGGTTCCTCCTCAACAACGCGGGGATCAACGGCTACGGCCCGTTCGCCGGACTGGAACCGGGTCTCATGACGAAGGTCCTCCACGTCAACGTCCTCGCCGTCACCGCGCTGACACGGGCGGTGGTGCCGGCCATGCTGGAACGCGGGCGCGGCACCCTGGTCAACGTGGCCTCGCAGCTGGCCTTCGCGGGGTCGCTGCCGCCGGATCCGCTGCCCGAGCGCGCGGTGTACGGCGGTACCAAGGGTTACGTGGTCACCTTCACACGTACGCTCGCCGCCGAACTCGCCGGTACCCGGTTGCGCGTCCAGGTGCTGTGCCCCGGTCTGACCGCCACGGAGTTCCACCGGTCGCGCGGTGACGAGCCGGTCCAGGGCCGGGAGCAGTCCGTGCACGAGGAGGGCGGAATGCCCGTGGACCACGTGGTCGAGGCCTCGCTGGCCGCTCTGGACGCCGGCCAGGTGGTGTGTGTGCCGGGGCTCGCGGACCCGGCCCCGGTCGCCGGCCTCGCCGAGGCCGAACGCGCGATCCGCGCGGCGGCCCGCCGGGGCGGGAGCTGACCGGATCCGCATGTGCCGCCGTGAAGGCCGCGCCCGTACGTCTGCACGCCCGTACGTCTGTACCATTTTACGTCTGTACCACTGTGCGTCTGTGCGTCTGTGCGTCTGCGGTCGACGCGCGGGAGTGCCTCGCGTGGGGTCTTGGCGGACCGGCCGGGCCTCCGGTACCCGCTGGTAAACTGGGGTCACGCTTTGAGGCGCCCGGGTCCGTACCGATGGGTACGGACCCGGGCGCGTTCCGGGCGCCTGATCAGGAAGGTTCCCCATGAACGCGCAGCCGTCGCCGCCCCCCGGTGTCTCCCGGACCGGCACATCCCAGCGAACGACAACGCCGGCCGAGCCGGCGGACCGCCCGGCGGCCGCGTCCTTCGAGGCGCTCGGGCTGCCGTCCGCGCTGCTGAAGACGATGACCGGCCTCGGGGTGACGGAACCCTTCCCCGTCCAGGCGGCGACCCTGCCCGACGCGCTGGCCGGCCGTGACGTCCTCGGCCGGGCGCGGACCGGCTCCGGCAAGACGCTGGCTTTCGGGCTCGCCCTGCTGGTCAGGACCGCCGGCCGGCGGGCCGAGCCGAAACGGCCGCTCGCGCTGGTCCTGGTGTCGACGCGGGAACTCGCACAGCAGGTGAGCGACGCGCTGGCGCCGTACGCGCAGACGCTCGGCGTGCGACTGGCGACGGTGGTCGGCGGACTGGCCATCAACCGGCAGGCGGCGCAGCTGCGGAGCGGCGCCGACGTGGTCGTCGCGACGCCGGGCCGGCTGGCCGACCTGGTGTCGCGACGTGACTGCCACCTGAACGACGTGCGGATCACGGTGCTGGACGAGGCGGACCAGATGTGCGACCTGGGGTTCCTGCCGCAGGTCACGGGCATCCTGGACCAGGTGCCCGCCGACGGGCAGCGGCTGCTGTTCTCGGCCACGCTCGACCGCGACGTCGACCAGCTGGTGCGGAGCCATCTGCACGACCCGGTCGTCGCATCGGTCGACCCGGCGTCGGGCTCGGTCACCACGATGGAACACCACGTCCTGACCATTCACCCCGCCGACAAGTACGCGACCGCGACGGAGATCGCCGCCCGGGACGGCCGGGTGCTGATGTTCCTGGACACCAAGGCCGGGGTCGACCGGTTCACCCGGCACCTGCGGGCCAGCGGCGTGCGGGCCGCCGCCCTGCACAGCGGGAAGTCGCAGCCGCAGCGCACGCACACGCTCGCCCAGTTCGTGGAGGGCAAGGTCACCGTGCTGGTGGCCACCAACGTCGCGGCCCGGGGCATCCACGTCGACGCGCTCGATCTCGTCGTCAACGTCGATCCGCCGTCCGACGCCAAGGACTACCTGCACCGCGGCGGGCGTACGGCGCGCGCCGGCGAGTCCGGGAGTGTGGTCACCCTGGTCACTCCCGACCAGCGGCGCGAGGTGAACCGGATGATGTCCGACGCCGGGATCCGGCCCACCGTCACCCCCGTGCGCTCCGGCGAACAGACGCTGACCACCCTCACCGGTGCGAAGCGTCCGCCGGCCGGCTCGAAGACCAGCGGTGGCAACGCGCCCTTCCGCGGCCTCGGCGCCCGCTCGGGCCGCCCCGCGAAGGAGTCCCGCAAGACCGCCGAGGCCCGCAAGGCGGCGGAGGCCCGCGCGGCGGCCCGGGTACGCAAGGGCCGCTGACCCGGGGCGGACCGGCGGGAGCGGGCGGGGCGGGCGGGGTCCCAGAACCGGGCGCGGGCGGGATCCGAGAACTTTGAACACGTCGATGACAAAGTATGGACATGTCAAGCGGAAGTCTCCTACCTTGGCGGCGGAAGTGCAGTCCCACCGCACGAGACCGGAGCGATTTCCGGCACGGTCCGGTCCCCACGCCCTGGAGGACCAATGCGCCAACGCCTGTTCAGGCGTGCCCGAAGACACCTCATTCTCCTGCTGACATCGGCCGTCTCCATCGGCGGCGTCCTGGCCGCCCCGGCGTCCTCGGCCGCCCCCGCGGACATCCCTCCGCAGGAGCCCGGAGTCACCCTGCGCGTGTTCGACGTCCAGACACCGCTGAACGAGCTGTGCACCCTCAAGCCGGGCCAGACCCCCAACCACGACACACTCATGCCGACGGTCGACTGGTCCACCACCGCCGACTTCGGCGGGATCGCCGACAACTTCGTCTCGGAGGCCTCCGGATACCTGGTCGCGCCACGTGACGGCACCTACGTGTTCCGGCTCACCAGCGACGACGGCTCACGGCTGAGCCTCGACGGCGCCACGGTGATCGACCACGACGGGCTGCACGGCGCGGAGCCGAAGGACGGCACGGTCGACCTCACCGCGGGAGCGCACCCGCTGCGCATCGAGCACTTCGACCGGGGCGGCGGACAGCAGCTGCAACTCTCCTGGATACCCCCGGGCGAGAGCGAGTTCACCGTGGTGCCCCGCGAGGCGCTGAGCACCGACGCCGGGGTCGTGCGGGTGACGGCACCGGGCCGCAAGGAGTGCGAGGCGGGCGGCGACACCCCCGGCGACGGCCTGCCGCTGACCTCCGTACGCCCCGACCTGACCCTCACCGACCTGCGCCCCGACGGGTTCGAACCGCAGGTCACCGGCATGGACTGGCTGCCCGACGGCCGCCTCGCCATCAGTACCTGGGGCGGCTCCGACAACGTTGCCGGAGAGGTGTACCTGCTCGGCAACGTCACCGGCGCGACCAGCCGCGACAAGGTCACCGTCGAGAAGGTGGCGAGCGGGCTGCGCGAACCCATGGGCATCAAGTACGTCGACGGCTCGCTCTACGTCTCGCAGAAGCACGAACTGACGCGGCTGGTCGACCTGAACGACGACGACGTGACCGACGAGTACCGCACGGTCGCGACCTGGCCGTACGGAGGAAACTTCCACGAGTTCGCGTTCGGCCTGCTCTACCGCGACGGCTACTTCTACGTGAACCTGTCCGTCGCCATCGACCTCGGCGGCGCGACCACCACTCCGCAGCCCGCGCCGAACCGCGGAACCACATACAAGATCAGCAAGAGGACGGGCAGGATCAGTCCGGTCGCGGGTGGACTGCGCACCCCCAACGGCATCGGCTGGGGCCCCGGCGGCAGTCTCTTCGCCACCGACAACCAGGGCGGCTGGCTGCCCTCCTCGAAGCTCGTCCAGATCAAACAGGACCGCTTCTTCAACCACTACACCGAGCCCGCCGGCCCCTTCGAGGACTCCCCGGTCACCGAACCGGTGCTGTGGCTGCCCCAGAACGAGATCGGCAACTCACCCTCCACCCCGCTGTACCTGAACAAGGGCAGGTTCGCGGGCCAGATGCTGATCGGCGACGTCACCTACGGCGGCCTGCAGCGCGCCTACCTGGAGAAGGTGAAGGGCCAGTACCAGGGCGCCGTCTTCCGCTACACCCAGGGCCTGGAGGCAGGCGTCAACCGCATCACCCTCGGCCCCGACGGAGCGATCTACGCCGGCGGTCTGGGCGCCGACGGCAACTGGGGCCAGGAGGGCAAGCTCAAGTTCGGTCTGCAGAAGCTGACGCCGAACGGCGGCAACACCTTCGACATCCAGAAGATGCGGGCCGTGCCGGGCGGCTTCGACCTGACGTACACCCAGCCGGTGTCCGAGGAGACCGCCGCCGAACTCGCCGAGCGTTACCAGGTCGAGCAGTGGCACTACACGCCGACCGCCGACTACGGCGGCCCGAAGATCGCCGAGGAGGAGCTGTCCGTGCGCTCGGCGACGCTCTCCAAGGACGGCCGGACCGTCCGGCTGAGGCTGGACGGCCTCCAGCCGGAGCGCGTGGTGCACGTGCGCTCCCCCCGCCCCTTCACCTCGGCGACCGGCGAGACGCTGTGGAGCACCGAGGCCTGGTACACACTCAACGAGATGCCCGGCAAGCAGCCGCCGCCCGCCACCCTCTACGAGGCCGAGGAGGCGCGTCTGACGGGCACGGCCGGTATCGACACCGACCACGCCGGCTACTCCGGCAGCGGATTCGTCGACCGGTACGACACCGAGGGCAAGGCCGCCACGACGTTCGACGTGACGGTCCCGAAATCGGGCACCTACGACGTGGGCCTGCGGTACTCCAACGGACCGCACCCGTTCGAGGGCACCAAGTCCCTTTCCCTGTACGCCAACGGGAAGAAGGTGCGGCAGACCGAACTCGCCTCCACCGGGGACTGGGACTCCTGGTCCACGCGGACCGAACGCCTGAGACTGCGCGCCGGCCACAACACCGTCTCCTACCGGTACGAGCCGGGCGACACCGGCCATGTCAACCTCGACCTGATCACCGTGCGCCCGCACGGTGCCCGCGTCGCGCTCTTCGACGGCACCGCCGCCTCGCAGGAGCAGTGGCAGCACACGGACGGACGGCGCGTGGCATGGCCGCTCGCCGAGGAGAGGTCGATGGAGGTGTGCTGCGGTGACATCCGCACCAAGGAGGCCTACCAGGATTTCAGGCTGCACGTCGAGTACCGCGTCCCACTGCTGCCGCCGGACGTGACCGGACAGGACCGCGGCAACAGCGGCATCTTCCTCCAGGACCGCTACGAGCTGCAGATCCTCGACTCCTACGGTGACACCTCGCCGGCCACCGACGAGGCCGGCGCGATCTATCTGAAGAAGGCGCCCGACACCAACGCGGCGGCGGCGCCGGAGACATGGCAGACGTACGACGTCGTCTTCCGCGCGGCCCGCTACGACGACAGCGGCCGCAAGACCGCCGACGCCCGGGTGACGGTGGTGTGGAACGGCGAGAAGGTCCACGACGACATCGTCCTCGACGGGCCCACCGCGTCGGGCAGGGCCGAGACGCCGGCCGCCGGGGCGATCCGCTTGCAGGACCACGGGAACAAGGTCCGGTTCCGCAACATCCGGGTGGAACCGCTGAGCTGACCGCAGCCGTGGGGGGGGGGGGGGGGGGGGCCCCCCCCCCCCCCCCCGCCCCCCACCCCCCCCCCCCCCCACCCCCCCCCCCCCCCGGGCGGGGGGGGGGGGGGGGGAAAGAGGGGAGGAGCAAGAGAGG